>NZ_JCAXER010000015.1:0-140197 GCF_059758675.1 Cytobacillus sp. GQ23 | reverse complement strand
GCAGGAAATACTCCTGCTGTTTTATGCTTCAATCTCTTATCGAACACCAAGCGCAATTTTTGCATAGCGGGACATTTTATCCTTGGACCAAGGCGGGTTCCAGACAATGTTGACTTCAGTGTCTTTTACTTCAGGGATATCTGCCAGTGCTGACTTAACCTGTTCAACGATTGTGCCTGCCAATGGGCAGCCCATGGAAGTAAGTGTCATATCAATTATGGCTTTTCCTTCCTCTTCCATTTTCACATCATATACCAGGCCTAGGTTTACAATGTCTATCCCCAGCTCAGGGTCTACTACAAGCTCAAGTGCACCCATAATGCTGTCTTTTAAATCCTGATCCATATCTGCAGCACTCCTTCATTATTTACTATCTTTATCTTAACAAAAAATTAACTGAAATGAAAAAACGCAGTTTATAGATGTTCCTCAAACCACCTAACTGTTTCGAGCAGTCCTTCTCTGCTAACTTTATGCCCTGCCTGTTCATCTGTTATAAAGAGGAGGTTTTCAGGTGAATCATTATACATGGGCTGGATGGTCTCATAAAATTGGTATGTATAGGAATACGGCACTACCGGGTCCTTTTTGCCATGCCAGAACATAATCGGCCTTCCTCCAAGCTTTTCAGGCTGAAGGCTAAGATCACGCTCCCTGAGACTACTCAGAAGATCTGCAAGTTCTTCATTTGTGAGAGGAACCCTAATATTATTTTTCTTCAGTTCGTCGAGCTGAAGCTGAGCAAACTTTTCATAATACGGCATCCCCATCAGGCTAACTGCAGTTTTAACCCATTCATACTGGGTCAAGGCGCCCAAAGTGACTATTCCACCCATGGAGGTACCCACAAGCCCTATTCTTTCCTGATCAATCAGGTCCCAATCCTTATAAACATTTTTGATTATATTCAATTCAGCAATTGTATTCAGAACAATATCCCATAGCTTGAAATTTAAATCGCTGCCAGATAACCCCTGAGATCTTTCCCCATGAAATAACGTGTCCGGAAGCACTACCCTAAACCCCTTTTCTGCAAGCAGATAGGCATAATGCAGATTATGTTCCTTGGCACTCGTAAAACCATGAACAAAAATGATAAAAGGCAGCAGTTCCCCTTTTATTTCCTGTCTGGCGAGTTCAAGAACAGGAATTTCTCTGATAACCTTATGTTCAATAACAACCACAATTTTTCCTCCTAAACCTTTTGTACCAAAGTGAATTTTTTTACAAAATTATAATAATATTGATAACATATATGTATAAAATGATTTTGTAAAAGCTTAAGCTCCTGTCTTGATGTAAATTCTTTCTATATTTTCAGTTTAACATGTGGACTTTTCTTTTCCAAAACCTTTACACTTAAAAGAAAAGCGGGGCATACTTCATTATAAACAATGGGCTGGAGTCCGGTGACTGCAGCTGCATTTTTATTAAAAATTGCTGCGCGCTTAGAAGGAGATATTATGGCAGAAAAACATTTAATTGCATTGGACTTGGACGGCACATTATTAAAAGATGACAAAACCATCTCGGCTAAAACTAAAATGATTATTCAAAAGGCACGTGAACAAGGACATGAAGTGATGATTGCCACTGGAAGGCCATTTCGATCCAGTGAAATTTATTATCGCGAAATGGAATTGACTACGCCGATTGTCAATTTCAATGGTGCTTACATACATCATCCTAAAGACCATAATTGGGGTGTGTACCATACACCCCTGCAAATGAACGTAGCTAAAGAGATTGTCGAGGCAGTTAATAGCTATACGATTCATAATATCGTGGCAGAAGTTATTGATGATGTTTATTTGCACTATCATGATGAAAAACTACTCGACATCTTTGGTTTTGGCAATCCGAATATTACAACTGGTGATTTGCGCAATTACTTAAAAGATAATCCGACAAGCATGCTGATACATACTGATGAAGAGCATGTAAAGTCAATCAGAGATCATCTTTCCGAGGTTCATGCAGAAGTAATTGACCACCGCAGATGGGCGGCTCCCTGGCACGTCATTGAAATAGTGAAAACGGGGCTGAATAAAGCTGTCGGCCTAAAAAAAGCAGCTGATTACTTTCAAATTCCGCCAGAGCGCATCATTGCTTTTGGCGATGAAGACAATGACCTTGAAATGCTTGAATTTGCTGGGTACGGTATTGCCATGGGCAATGCTATTGACCAGGTGAAGAATATTGCCAGAGAAGTCACCTTAACCAATGAGGAAGATGGCATTGGCATTTATCTAAATGAATTATTAAACCTAAAAGCTCTATAAACAGTTCAATTAATAGGAATTAAATAGAAACAGGAAAATCCCCTTTTTAAATCCTTCCTCTAGAGCATACTAAAGATGAAGCAGCCCAATTGCAGCTTCAAACTCTTTTCATGGAGGGGATTCGAATGGGTAAACGTAATAAATCAAAACGCTTCGTTCAACAGGGTAAAGATACTGTTAGTAAGCATGATGAGCGTATCCCGTACCACATGACCTATGCTGAGGCGGAAGCCCAAAAATTAGCTAATGTGAAAGAATCATCCCTCGGAGGAATATAGCGATGGGTAACAGATTATTTCAGGAAGCCAGAAAGTATGTGGAAATAGCTAAAAATTCTTCAGACGAAGAAACTGTTTCCCGCGCGAAAAATGCTTTAAGTTCCGCGTTTGCCAACTCCACAGCGGCTGAACAGGCACAGCTGAGTGAGATGCAGCAGGAGCTTGAACAATATTCGCAGAATTGATAAAAGAAGCCGGCAGCCATTGAGGCTGCCGGCTTCTTTTTTACCTTATTTCCAGAATAACAGGAAACGAATTCATGATATTTCCGGCCTTATCTTTTTCATATAAATGCAAAAGCACTGTACCACTTTCAGGCAGTTTATCAGGAGAAATGTTTACTTCTATATAAAAATTCTCCCAGTTATTTGACTGGGCTGATACTCCCTTTTCAGGCAGAAGTTCATTATGGCCATCCTCAACAGAATACCATACCTTTCCGCCTTTTGGACGTCCTTCAATTTCCACCGAATATAAGCCATTCTCTCCATTAGCCTTAACCTGTCGAAAGACTGGATTTTCTCCTGGGATATGGACAGCATCTTTTGATTCTGCTTTTTTCACCAGTTTCTTTCCATTTAAGTTTGATGCCAAAAGCCTGGCTTTTACGGTGTATTCCCCCTCATCCACTCTTTCGCCATTCTGCCGATAATCCCAATGCTCTTTCCAAACCCTGCTTTCATCCGGTTTGACATCAATGGTCTGAATAGCTTGTAAAAAGGCTTTACCTTCTGAGGAGGAATATACCTTTTCGCCTTTTTGATTGAATATTTCTACTTCGTAAAATTGGGAACTCATGAATTCAAAGCTCAGCGGATAATTGGCTGTATTCTTCAGAACTAATTCCATCTCCATTTTTTCCGTTCCTGCTTGAGGCATTACTTTGAAATCAAATGGCATTTCGTTTATAGAAGCTTCAAAATTTTGCAAAGGTATAGTAAAGAAAATCATAGCAGCAGCCAAAAGCTGAAGCATCCTTCATCCCTCCAATTTTTTAATCCCTCCGGAAGAAACCATATACACCGGCTGTTTGAACAATATTTGTAAAAGCATTCGGATCCACTTCTTTTATGATCCTTTCAAGGTCAAATAACTCGTATCGTGTGATGACAATCATCATCATTTCCTTATTTTCATTAGTAAAAGCGCCCTTTGCAGGGAAAGTTGTTATTCCTCTGACAAGTTTGTCATGGATCGCTTTTTTCATTTCCTCTGATTTTTTCGTAATTATCAGAGCTGTGAGCTTTTCATGTCTGGTGTGAATGGCATCAATAACCCTTGTAGAAGCATAAAGGGTTACAAGGGTATATAGTGCTTTTTCCCAGCCATATAAAAAACCAGCAGTTATAATAATAATGGCGTTAAGAGTGAAGAAATATGTACCGACAGGTTTGTCTTTCATTCGGGACAGGACCATCGCGATAATATCCATTCCTCCTGTAGAAGCCCCCCATTTAAGTGTAATCCCTACACCTACAGCTGCTATAACACCCCCAAAAACAGCATTAAGCAAAATATCCTTCGATACGTGAATGACAGGTATTACTTCGAGAAAAAAAGACATCAGGAATACGCTTAGGAAACTGTAAATCGTAAACGAACGGCCAACCTTTTTCCAGGCCAATATGGTTACTGGAATATTTAGAATGAACAGCAATATCCCTGTTGATCCGAAATTACCCAGAATGCTTGAAAGAAGCTGTGCCACTCCTGTGAAACCGCTTGCATATACATTAGCCGGTATGAGAAAAAAATTCATCGCGATTGCATTCAATAACGCGCCAATCAACACAATAAATACTTTCTTAGTCTCTAGCCAAACCATTTTTTACCCCCTGATCTTTTATCATTTCTTTACCCCAATAAGGTGCATTTTCAACACAATTCATTGTTTTTTCTCCTTGATTTCTATAAACTTAATTCATATAGTTTGAAAGCAGGTGAAAGATAATGTCAGTAAAAATTCTAGCTGACAGTGCGTGTGACTTGCCGCTTAGCTTTTATAAAGAACATGGCGTCACACTTTTTCCGTTACAGGTTCAACTGAATGATGGAGAATATGAAGATTTAATCACCATAGAACCTAAAGGTGTTTATAGAGCTATACGTGAAGGCCAGATGCCTAAAACATCTCAGGTATCGCCTCTTCTTTTTGAGGAAACGTTCAATAAAATGGCAGCAAACAATGAGGACGGCATTTATATTGCTTTTTCCTCCGAACTTTCGGGTACATACCAGACAGCTATCATGATCCTTGAGCAAGTAAAAGAGAAACACCCCGATTTCCAATTAACCATTATCGATTCCAAGGCTGCTTCCTTAGGTTATGGATTAATTGTGAAGGCAGCTGCAGCTGCCTCGCAATCGGGCTCATCCAAGGAAGACATCCAGAAAATAATCGAATTTCACTGCCGGAACCTCGAGAGCTTATTTACTGTAAATGATCTTGAATACCTCGCTAAAGGCGGGCGCGTTTCAAAAGCCTCGGCATTTCTTGGCGGACTTTTGAATATTAAGCCTCTCTTAACAGTAGAAGATGGCAAACTTGTTCCAATTGAGAAACTGCGCGGCAAGAAAAAGCTGCTCCGCCGCATTATTGAACTGATGAAAGAAAACGGGTCCTCCTTTGAGAAGCAGACTGTCGGCATCAGCCATGCCGATGATGAAGAGACTGCTCTTGAAGTGCAAAAGCTGATACTGGACGAGCTTAATGCCAAAGAAGTCTATATTACCTCCATCGGCGCTGCAATCGGGGCACATACAGGCCCGGGATCAATTGCGATTTTCTATCATAAACAAATTTAAACCATAACGGCAGGATACATACTCCATTTCATTCTGACAGACAATATGACTGTACTTCAGTTATATTCCTGAAGGCTAAACCTATCAGTATGAAAGGAGTATTTTTATTATGCCGCATACTTCCGATAATGATAAGAAAGCGAAGGACAATAATGCGCTTCTCCACGAAAAAAATATGATGCGCGAGAAAAACCGCAAAGCCGGGAAAAACCAATATTCTAAAAAGACAGATCATCTTTAATAATAAAACGGACAAGCATTAGGCTTGTCCGTTTTTTTCACTAAAACACCCTATAATTTTTATTGCATTTAATCTTTCTTAAGATATGTCCAGCCCTCTTCCTGATAAACCCTTCCTTCCTTCATAAGCCGGCCCAACGCCCTTTTAAAAGAAGCTTTGCTTAACTGAAAACGCTCCTGGATATCTTCCGGGGCACTTTTATCGCCATATGGCATCGCACCGCTTCGGCTTTCAAGATAAGAAATGATTTTTTCGGAATCTTCATCAAGTGCTTCATGCTTTCTTGGAATTAGAGAAACATTTACTGTCCCATCTTCCTTCACATCAACTATGCGGCCTTCCACCTTTTCTCCAAGACGGGGCTCTCTTTTTCGCTGGGACTCATGGATAAAGCCTTTAAATCCCTCAGCTGTATAAATCCAGCTTCCAACTTTTGCGGTTCTATAAATATGTCCATGAATATTTTTATTAAAGTCACTTTTGGCTGCTTTAATTGAAATATCAGTAATGACAGGATCAGTAGCCAATTTCACATAAATTCGGTTATTCTTATTTACCCGGAGTGTAATGTATAATCTATCTCCCTCAATCGGCCACACATTTTCGTGTACAGGAAGATCCTCCTCACCGAGAAGCATGTCCTTCTGAATGCCAATATTGATAAATACACCGATGCCGGGCTTTACGTCACTTACCTCGGCCCATCCATATGTACCTGCCTGGACCTCAGGAATTACAGTTGTTGCTGCAATTCTCCCCTGTGAGTCCATATAAAGGAAAGCTTCAACCTCCTGCCCTTCCTCCAGCTTTTCTTCCGTCTCGTTCTGATGAAGAAGAACATCCTCCTCTCCATCAGTCAAAAAATAGCCAAAAGCCGCTTCCCTTGAAACGACCAGATTAACAGCACGTCCCAAATACTCTTCAATAGCCATCTATTTTCCTCCTTCTAAGCATTAAACAGCAAATATTCATTATATTAAATCCTTCCCAAAAAAGATCACATAACTCCTAAAGTTGTTTGAACTGCTATATTTTACTATAATAAGGACGAGAAGTGAAACTTAAATAGTAAACGCCAAGGAGGCTGTCATGTCTAAAGAAAGCTCATTTGATATTGTATCCAAAGTAGACTTTTCTGAAGTAACGAATGCCATTAATATTGCTATGAAGGAAATTTCCACCCGCTATGACTTTAAAGGCAGCAAAAGTGATATTAAGCTGGATAAAGAGGAGCTTGTGCTTCTTTCTGATGATGAATTTAAGCTGGAGCAGCTTAAGGATGTTTTATTGGGCAAATTAATCAAACGGGGCATTCCTGTAAAAAATCTTGATTACAGCAAGATTGAGGGAGCATCAGGTGGAACTGTCCGTCAAAGAGCAAAGCTTGTCCAGGGTATCGATAAAGAAAATGCCAAGAAGATTAATACTTTGATTAAAAACAGCGGATTAAAGGTGAAGAGCCAGGTTCAGGATGATCAGGTCCGGGTAACCGGCAAAAACCGCGATGACTTGCAGAAAATTATTGCTGCTGTTAAAGAGGCAGATTTAACTGTTGATGTTCAATTCGTTAACTATCGCTAAAAAAGCAAACGGAAAACTCCGTTTGCTTTTTTGTTTGTGCTGCTGCTATTTAACAAATCTATACATCAGTAATTCATCTGCGTAGGTCCCATCTTTTCTTTTTATATGCTTAATTTTACGGCCTTCCTCCTCAAATCCAAATCGCTTGTAAAGGCGGATGGCCCTCTCATTAAACGCAAACACCTCAAGACATATTTTTTCCAGGCCGGGTTCTCCTTCAGCCCATTGCAGGAATAGTTTCATCATTTTGCTCCCCAGTCCCTGATTGCAATGCCTTTTCTGTATTGAAATTCCGAAATACCCCAAATGGTTAACCTTTTTGCTTTTTGAGCGTCTAAAGTTCAGCATCCCAACCACTTCCTGATCAATTTCCGCTATTAAGATCAGATCACCCGATTGAAGACTCTTTTCAATCCATATTTCCTCTTCTTGTATAGTCATCGTAAATTCTTCCGGCTCGGTCAATAAAAAATCACTTTCGCCAAAAGCTTGCCTGCAATGCTTTAAAATTGCCGCGGCGTCCTTTTTCTCAGCAAAGCGAATTTGCAATTTTCTTCCCCCGCTCTTTTTATATCCATTATAAAAATAAATTCAAATAATTTCCATGTTTTTTCACCATAATAAAATGGGAATGAAAAGAGTATTAATGATTTGGAGGGATTTTTTTAATGTCAGATTCTCATAACAATCCAACAGAATTTCCGCCCCAGCATCAGGATCATCAGCCCGGCACAGAGGCGCCAATGCAGCCTGAGCCGCAATCAGTCGATCCAAATTATAAGGGGTCTGATAAATTAAAAGGAAAAGTTGTTTTAATCACAGGCGGAGACAGCGGCATTGGGAAATCAGCCGCCATTTATTTTGCCAAAGAAGGAGCCAGCGTAGTAAATGTTTATTTAGATGAACATGAAGATGCGGAAAAAACAAAAGAGGCCATCCAGGCTGAAGGACAGGAATGCTTGCTGATTTCAGGAGATATCGGCAGCGAAACATTCTGTAAGGATATTGTCAGGAAAACCCTTGATAAGTTCGGTCAAATCGATGTACTGGTAAATAATGCAGCGGAGCAGCATCCGCAAAAAAGCCTGCTTGATATCACTGCTGAACAGCTTGAAAAAACATTCAGGACAAACATTTTCTCCTTCTTTCATCTAACTAAGGCAGTACTGCCTCATCTAAAAAGAGGAAGCTCTATTATCAACACAGCATCCATAACCGCTTATGAAGGAAACGAACAGCTTATCGACTACTCTTCAACCAAAGGTGCAATTGTGTCGTTTACTCGTTCATTAGCCAAATCTCTTGCTCCACAGGGAATTCGCGTAAATGGAGTGGCTCCCGGTCCTATCTGGACACCGCTTATTCCATCCACATTCACTGCAGATAAGGTATCAAAATTTGGATCCAATACTCCAATTGGCAGAGCAGGACAGCCTTATGAACTGGCTCCTGCCTATGTATATCTTGCCAGTGATGATTCATCTTATGTTAGCGGCCAGATGATCCATATCAATGGCGGAACAATTGTAAATGGATAAACAAATTGAAAGGGAAGCCTGCTGCAGGCTTCCCTTTTTTATGATACAATCTCCGGCTCTTCAGGCAAAGGACTGCTGCATGAAGAACGTTTTACAAGTTTGTGTGGAATAATAATCCGCTTTACAGGCTCACGCGGGTTTTCAATTCTGTAAATTAGGCTTCTGGCAGATTCAAATCCCAGATCGAATATATTGATATCGACAGAAGTCAGCGGCGGCCTGGACATTTCAGCTAACAGCACATTATTAAAGCTGATGATAGACATATCTTCAGGAACTCTGATTCCCAATTCATCCAATGTATTCAGGACACCCAATGCCATCAAGTCATCCGCAACTACAAGTGCAGTTGGAGGTTTTTCAAGGGATATGAGGCCCCTGACAGCCTCCTGTCCCCCTTCTTTAAGAAATTCCTCATGAACAATATATTCATTGACCAGTTCAATTGAAGCATCCCTTAATGCCTTTTCATAGCCAAGAAGCCGTTCTACTGTAACGGTTAAATTTAAATTTCCTCCGACAAATGCAATTTGCTTATGCCCAAGCTTAATCAAATATTCCGTTACTTCTTTGGCTGCACGGAAATTATTATTATCTACGTAAGTAATTTCCTCTTCATCTGAAAAAGGCTTGCCTATAACCACAAACGGGAAATCTCTTTCCTTTAAAAAGGCAAGCACTTTGTCCTCCACTTTTGAATAAAGCAAAATAACTCCATCCACCCGTCCGCCCTGTACCATCTGGATCACACCTTCATAGATTTCATCATCCGTTTTTCCGGTTGTCATATGAAGGGCATAATGCCTTTCATGTGCTCCCTCGCTCAGACCTCTAAGGACAGTTGGAAAAAATGGGTTTTGAAATACAACATCCGTGGAGCTGGGCATTATCAGTCCAATTGCGCGAGTTGACTGGCTTGCAAGACTGCGGGCAATAAAATTCGGATGGTATCCTAATTGTTCCATTGCCTCTCTGACTTTTTGCTTGGTTTTCTCGCTGATGCGAGGATTGTTGGCAATAACCCTTGAAACAGTAGAAGGTGCAACTTTTGCCATCTTTGCAACATCTTTAATTGTGACTGCCAATAAAATCACCCTCTCCTTGAGGTCTCTGTTATTTATATTATAATCCATACAGGTTTGATTTTCTTTCCAATTTTAAACAGTCACCAGAATTAGGAAGAAGGGGAGGTTTACTAAGAATAAGTTACTCGGATTTCTTCTTTTTTGACCGCTTCCATAAAAGATAGATAAAAATCATAAAAGCTGTATAAACTGCTGCAAGAGCTCCAATCAGCGGAATGTTCAAACCTGATTTTTCTTCCAGAACATATACCTCAGCTTCTTCCCGATCAATGATTAACTCATATTTATCGTCTTTGCTGCGGATAAGATCATCAGAAATCATGCCGCGAAGTTCTCCTCCGGCTTCCAATTGATTGGAGTCAAGTACCGCTTTCTGTGACTTTGTTGAATTATTAATGGCAATCACTGTTGTTTCATCTTTGAATGTCCGTTTATAAACAGCAAAACCGTCTTTTTCCTCCAGCAGTTCCATGTCGCCTCTAGTTAAAGATGGCAGCAATTGCCTAACTTCCCCAAGTTTTGCGATATAGTCTATTAATTCTTTGTCTGTACGGAAATCCATTTGCCTGCGATTGTCAGGATCCTCTCCGCCATCCATTGCTATTTCACTTCCATAATAGACAATTGGAATTCCAGGTGAGGTATACATGTATGTTAATGCAAGCTTCCATCTTGGACCCGGATGATGATTTTTTGAGATAGCATCACGGGTGAATCTGACAGTATCGTGATTATCCATGAAACTTCCCATCAGATAAGGATTTTCATAAATTGCTTTATTTCGGTCCCAGTTTGTAAAAAGCCAGCTTAACGGTTTGTCAGGTTCTGCAAAAGCTGTTCTTAGATGATCATTTAAAGGATAATCAACAAAGCCGTCTATCCCTGTTTTTTCGTATTGGGCGATATAATTGGGATCTTCCGACCATACTTCCCCAAGCAAATAAAAGTCTTCTTTGACTGACTTTACACTTTGGGCGAATTCGCTCCAGAAAGACTTTGGTACATGTTTAACAGTATCAAGGCGATATCCGTCGATATCTGTTTCTTCGATCCACCACTTAGCTGCATCAATTAAATATTTTTCCACATCAGGATTTTCCTGATTTAAATCAGGAAGCCCATAGATCCAGCCATTTTCAATTTCAGCCTGATTCGACCAGTTTACATTATCCTTTTTTTCATGGAACCACTCTTTTTTTTCAGAATCATTGATCCAATCGTGATTGTAGCCTACATGATTAACAACGAAGTCCAATATCACTTTCATATCTCTTTTGTGGGCTTCCCTGACTAACTGCTTGAACTCATCCATTGTGCCAAAATGTTCTTCAGTATTGTAAAAATCTTTGATCCAGTAACCGTGATAGCCCTTCTCTTCATTATCGAAAACCGGAGTCAGCCAAATAGCCGTAAACCCCATTTCCTTAATATAATCAAGGCGTTCTGTAATGCCCTTGAAATCTCCGCCATGATAAGCCTTTGGGTCCTTAACATCAACTTTAAAGTCATTGTTTGGATCTCCATTGCTAAATCGGTCAACCATTAAAAAATAAATTGATTCATCTTGCCATTTACGCTCTTCTTTTTCAGCTGCTCCTGCCGGCAGGGCATAAAAAAGAAGAAACGGGATTAAGATGAAGGTTATGATTCCTTTTTTCATCGCCGCTCCTCCTTCATTTTTCAAGCCGCTCCGAGGCTCCAATCAGCTCAGAGCCACAAGCGGCCAGTAAAGTTTCAGCCCTTTAAGATTAGCCTTTTGTTCCCCCTGCCGTCAAACCTGATACAAAGTATTTTTGGAACATAAGGAAAAGTGCAGCAATCGGTATCGCTATTAAAACCGAGCCAGCTGCAAACTTTGTAAATTCATTTCCAAATTGCTTGGCAACCATTTCATACAGTCCTACTGCCATTGTGAACTTTTCATCTGTTCTTAATAAAATTCTGGCAAGAATGAAGTCTCCAAAAGGAGCAATGAATGAAAATAGCGCAACAACTGCAACAATTGGTTTGGCAAGCGGCATAACAATTTGCCAGAAAACACGCAGATGGCTTGCACCATCCATTTTCGCAGATTCATCAAGTTCTTTCGGAATCGTATCGAGATAGCCTTTCATCAGCCATGTATTCATGGGAATCTGACCGCCTACATACACAAGAATCAACCCTAGATGTGTATCAATTAGGCCAGTTCTCGTCGCTAATACAAAAATGGCGATCAGTGCTGCAAAGTTAGGTATCATCTGCAGTATCAGGAACGTTAACAGTCCATTTTTCCTTCCGATAAATCGGTACCTTGAAAACGAATAGGCAGTCAATGATACTGTAATAACCGTAAGAATCATTGTCAGCGTGCTGATTTTCAATGAATTCCAGTACCATTTAACATAATTGGACTTCTCCAAATCAAATAGGTATTTGTAATGAGCCAATGTCGGATTTTCGGGAAACATTGAAGATCCCGACAAGCTCTGGCCCGGATTTAATGAAGATCCTACTACCCACAAAAGCGGATAAATAACAATAAAGCTCATTAAGGCAATGATTAAATATGAAAGAGTCAGCCGGATCGTTTTATTTTTCTTCATGCTCATATCTACATCAAATCCTCTTCTTGGAATGATTTTGTTCTTCTAAACTGCCATAGTGCTACAGTGATGACAATAAGTGACAGAATCATGGTAACTGCAGCTGCTTTGCCATATTGGGCAGAAGTCATAGTCAGTTTATAAATCCAGGATATTAGAATATCCGAACCCCCGGCATTTTGGCCCGGAATAGCCGGTCCGCCGCCATTGAACAAGAAGATAACATTAAAGTTATTAAAGTTGAACGTATACTGAGTAATGATAATTGGTGCCGTTGCAAATAAAACCAAAGGAAGCGTAATCTTTGTAAATTTCTGCAAAATTGTTGCACCATCAACTGTTGCAGCTTCATAAAGCTCATCCGGAATAGACTGCAGCACACCTGTTGTCATAGCAAAAATGAAGGGGAATCCAAGCCAGGACTGGATGAAAATTAACGCTAAACGTGTCCAATTTTCCTCAGTCATCCACGGAATAGCACCGATTCCAAATGCATCCAGGATCGTTTTATTAATTACACCGAAAGTTTCATTGAACATGCCGGAGAAAATCAGGATTGATATAAATGCAGGCACCGCCCACGGAAGAATGAAGATTGTCCGGATAATGGCTTTCCCTTTAAGATCCTTTTGGTTTACGAGAATTGCCAGGAAGATACCAAGGGCTACCTGCAAAGTGGTAGCAACGAAAGTCCAGACAATTGTCCAGCCCAGTACTCCAAAGAATGTTTTTCTCCACAAATCAAGTTTGAAGATATCGATAAAGTTCTGAATGCCAACCCAATCTACCAGTTTTGCTGGCGGAGAATGATATAAATCATAGTTAGTAAATGCAAGAAGGACTACGAATAAGATCGGAAAAATTACAACGAAAACCAAAAGAAAAAATCCCGGCGATATCATTAAGTATGGAAAACCATTATCAAGGAGATTGTGATACTGCTCTCTGACACTGTTTAATTCCATTCCCAAATCACGTTTTTTCCCGTTATTATAAGCATCATATATATTGAAGACATAAATAATAAGCCCCAATGCGGTTATAATCAATGCAATAATTCCGTCGATCAAAAGAAAAATCGAATGGTCAAGTACTGGAATTTCACCTAGCGTAAAAAGTCCCCAGAATCCCCAATTCAGTGTGTCAAAGAATGATGCAAAAAATGCAACGGTAAGAATTAAAAAGATGGCACCTTTTAAGAACTGTTTATTATAAAACTGTCCAAATCCAGGCAGAATGGATAATAGAGCAGCATTTCTTCCATGATTGGATGACGTTTTTTTTGTGTCCATACGGCTGTTGCCTCCCCTTTCTTATAGGAGAAATTATTTTCTATTATTATAAATCATTTATAAATATATTAGCGATTGTTTTTGTGCAAACGGTTGCTCTTAAACGGAACATGAAAGCGGCTTTCTGCCGCTTCTGACTGAAGATACGCGAATAAGCTGAGAACTATCTCATTCACTCACCTTCTTTTTGTTACCTTTACATAAAAGTATGGGCAATACCCCCGGGGAGGTACCGCCCTTTTGTCTGTCAAGCTTTACTTGGCAGGGTGATTTGTTTCAATATTTGTCTTGATCGTTTTAACTGCATCATCAAGCGCTGCTTTTGGCTCAGCTTTACCTGTAGCAATAGTTTGAAGTGCAGAAGCCATTGGCCCCCATACTTCTGCCATTTCAGGAATGTTTGGCATTGGAACAGCATATTGGGATTGCTCAGCAACAGCTTTTGCAGCTTCATTGTCTGCGATTACAGGATCTTCAATAAGAGATTTTACAGGAGGGATTTCCTGAGTTTTCTCGAAACGGATTTTTGCATTCTCTTCGTTTGTAATATGTTCAACTAACTTTGTTGCCCAGTAAGGATTTTTAGTGAATGCAGTTACATTCCATCCCTTAACACCCATGAATGTCTTAACAGGCTCTCCGTTTGAAAGCTTAGGCATAACAGAAACACCAACATCGATTCCTGCATCCTTCATGCCTTGAAGTGCCCATGGGCCATTCATTACAGAAGCAGCTTTGCCTTCATTGAATAGGCCATCCATTGCAGCTCCTCCGCTTTCCCCGATGATTCCTTTAGGGAATAAGCCTTCGCTGTACCATTTTTTAATGAACTCAGCACCTTCAACAGCGCCTTCGTTATTTAAACCTACATCTTCACGGTCTAATGCCCCATCCTTTTCATTGAAAACATATCCGCCCATGCCAGCGATAGGTCCGTGTGCGAAATAGAAGTTATCGAATAATGCAAGGAACCCATACTGTCCGCCAGTCGTTAATTCTTTAGCCTGAGTATAAAGCTCATCCATTGTTTCAGGAGCTTTTTCCATTAATGCTTTATTATAGATGAAAACTGGTGTTTCAGTAGCTTTTGGAAGACCATAAAGCTTTCCGTCATACATTTGAGCACTGATGGACGATTCTGTGAAAGTATCAAGAACGCTGTCATCAACTTTAATTTCCTGAAGGAGACCTTCAGTTACAACCTGTCCTATTTGGTCATGAGGCAGTGTCACAACGTCAGGTGCATTTCCTGCAGGTCCATCCAGTCTTAATTGGTCACGGATTTTATCAGCCATGCCCAATTCTTTAAATTCAACTTTAATTCCATATTCTTTTTCAAAAGACTCAATAGCAGGCTTTAATGCTATGCCTTTATCAGTGTCTTCCCAAACTACTAATTTTTCAGGTTTCGGTTCTTCAGCCTGGTTGTCACCTGTGCCGTTATCTTTATCTGTATTTTCCGGCTGTGCCTCACGCTGAGGACCGCAAGCTGCCAGCATTCCGATTACTAATACCAGCATCATTAAGAAAGATAGTGACTTTTTCATGGTATTGCCCCCTTTAAATAGATCTGCTGCTTAATATAAATAGTACAACCGTTTGCACAAAATTGTAAACGCTTTAATCTATTTCTAAAAAAATCAGCGTTCACTAAAACTATCAATCAATGGAACCTCTTAATGAAAACGATTGCACAATTTCTAATTTTTATTATACAATTTTTTTGGGCTTTTACAACTACTTTTTCTAAATTATTTTTGTTTGAAAAAACTTAAAAACAAAACCCCGGCATTTAAACTATACATTTATTCTCCATTCCTATGGTATAATGCAAGCGATTGCACTTTGAAAGGGGATTTTTAATGGAAAAGGCAGCCATCATACACTATCCTGCTGATCATTTTGTTTATCCTATCAGCAGGGAAACCTTACATATTAGACTGCAAACAAAGAAGGATGATATTTCCGAAGTCACATTACTGCACGGTGATCAGTATTTATGGTCGGATGGTAAATGGCAGTATGAAAAAACAAATATGAAGAAATCTGGTTCAGATGGCATTCATGATTATTGGCATGCCTATATTAACCCTGCATTTCGAAGATCCAGATACGGTTTTCACTTAAAATCCGGTGAAGATGAATTATTTTTGACTGAAAAAGGTTTTTACGAGGAGGCTCCAGCTGATTCAGGTTATTATTTCAACTTTCCATACCTGCATCCTGAAGAAGTATTTCAAGCCCCCTCTTGGGTGAAGGAAACGGTCTGGTATCAGATATTCCCGGAAAGATTTGCTAACGGAAATCCCGATAACGATCCTAAGGGTGTGCTTCCCTGGGGCAGTGAAGAGCCTTCTCAGGATAATTTTTTTGGCGGAGATTTTGAGGGTGTTATTGAGCATCTGGATTATCTGCAGAACCTCGGCATTACCGGAATCTATTTCACACCAGTTTTTAAGGCCTTTTCCAACCATAAATATGATACAATAGACTATCTGGAAATTGATCCCCAATTTGGTTCAAAGGAAACCTTAAAAAGACTGGTTAAGGAATGCCATAACCGGGACATTAAAGTCATGCTCGATGCCGTTTTCAACCATAGCGGATACTATTTCCCACCATTTCAGGATGTGCTTGAAAAGGGAGAAGATTCACTATACAAGGATTGGTTTCATCCTCATAGTTTCCCTCTAAAAGGCGGGGATTATCCTAATTATGAAACCTTCGCTTTTGTAGAGCAGATGCCAAAACTGAATACAAAAAATCCAGAGGTAAAAAAGTATTTGCTTAATGTGGCCAAATACTGGATTGAAGAGTTTGATATCGACGGATGGCGGCTGGATGTGGCCAATGAAGTTGATCATCATTTCTGGCGTGAGTTCAGGCAGACTGTAAAAGACATTAAACCAGATCTCTATATACTCGGCGAAATCTGGCACAATTCGATGCCATGGCTTCGCGGAGACCAATTTGATGCTGTCATGAATTATCCTTTTACAACTAACCTGCTGAATTTAATTGCAAAGAAATCCATTACCGCTGCTGATTTTTCCAATAATATGACCGCTGAAATCCACAGCTATCCGGCTAATGTCTATGAAGCTGCTTTCAATCTGGTCGGCAGCCATGATACACCGAGAATCTTAACGGAATGTGAAGAGAATAAAGACAGAGTTAAACTAATATACACACTTTTATTCACCTTTATGGGTTCACCATGCCTATATTATGGGGATGAAATTGGACTAAATGGTGCTATGGATCCCGGCTGCAGAAAATGCATGGAGTGGGATGAGGAGAAACAGGACCTTGAATTGTTTTCTCATATTCAAAAGCTTATTAAGCTGCGAAAAGAAGAAAATCTGCTGGCAAATGAAGGCCAGTTTGAATTTATTCAAACTGATTCCAATATTGTTGCCTACCGAAAATACGATGATAAAAAAACAATCATTGTTATCGCCAACCCTGCGGATGAAAGTGCTGAATTTGCTTTGCCTTATTCACTCAAGGGTATAAAGGTAACCAATATACTTACAAAAGAAGAGTTTGCAGCAGAAGCAGAAAACCTTAAAGTTCAGCTTGATGGCTGGGGATTTGCTATTCTTTCCTTCCCAGCCGGCTTCAATAGATAGGAACCCTGATTGAAATAAGGAAAAGTTCTTAAGTGCAAGACCTTAAGGCTTTTCTTTTTTCGTTTTTTACATTGTCTTGGGACGCCTCCTATTTATATAAAAATCTTTTACAAACAGGGAGGATAACCATGACTAAGAACCAGAAAAAAATGACATTATTTGCACTAACCTGGCCGATTTTTATTGAAATACTGCTCCACATGCTTATGGGGAATGCTGACACCCTTATGCTCTCTCAATATTCGGATGAATCCGTGGCTGCTGTCGGTGTGTCCAATCAGATCCTTTCTCTCGTAATCGTCATGTTTGGATTTGTTGCAACTGGTACGGCTATTCTTATTGCCCAGAATCTTGGCGCAAAAAAAAATAAAACGGCTGCTGAAATTTCGATTGTCTCCCTGGGAGCAAACCTTGTATTTGGGGTGTTACTCAGTATCCTGCTATTCGCAACAGGCAAACCGCTGCTCCTCATGATGGATTTGCCTGAGGAGCTATTAAGCCAGGCAAACTCTTACTTAGTCATTGTTGGCGGCTTTTCCTTTGTCCAGGCATTAATTATGACAATAGGAGCCATCATCAGAAGTTACGGATTTACAAGAGATGTTATGTACATTACGATCGGCATGAACATTTTAAATGTTATTGGAAATTACTTATTTATTTTTGGCCCATTCGGCTTTCCGGTTTTGGGCGTAGAAGGAGTGGCCATCTCTACTGCCGTAAGCAGATTAATAGGATTGGCTGCTACTGTCGCCGTCCTGCTTAAAAGAACGGAAAAAGCACTTCCGTTCCGATTACTTTTCCGCTTTCCAAAGGAACATATTAAAAATCTCCTTAAAATCGGGATTCCATCAGCAGGAGAACATTTATCCTATAATGGATCGCAAATGGTGATTACTATATTTATCGCTGCTCTGGGAACAGAGGCTTTAACTGCAAAAGTGTATACCCAGAATATCATGATGTTCATATTCCTTTTCAGTGTCGCCATCAGCCAGGGCACACAAATCCTGATAGGACATATGGTAGGCGGAAAAGATTACGAGGCAGCTTATAAAAGATGTATGAAAAGCCTGCGCCTTGCCATCTTGATTTCATTCGGGACTGCGGTTCTTTTCTCCCTGTTCTCAGAAAAATTAATGGGCATATTCACTTCTAATCCAGATATCATAAAGGTTGGCAGTGTTCTAATTCTCCTGACCATTCTCCTGGAGCCGGGCAGATCTTTCAATTTAGTCGTCATTAACTCCCTGCGTGCAGCCGGCGATGTAAAATTTCCAGTTTATATGGGCATCCTGTCCATGTGGGGCGTAAGTGTTACCCTATCCTATGTTCTGGGAATTTATTTTGGTCTTGGCCTTGCCGGCATTTGGATCGCTTTTATTGCCGATGAATGGCTTAGAGGATTGCTCATGTTATGGCGATGGAGATCCAGAGTCTGGGTAAGTAAGTCGTTCGTGTCTTCAAAAGCAGTTTAAAATCTGAAAAGCGGCAGTTACAGCTGCCGCTTCTTTTTTACTCTGCTATATTTATATTATAATCCTTAAACCACACATGAATCTGTGCAAGATGTGCTAACAGCTGAGGACCAGTCATGAGCTGCCCAAACCATGGTTCCCGGAATGAGTCACCTCCCGACTCTATAATATCCCTCAGCTGGCCGCTGTCAAAAAATTCATACAGTACGGATGACCGGTCCTCCAGGTATCCGGTTAGCATCTTCTGGACTGCAGCTGTATATTCTGGATTATGCGTTTTGGGATAAGGGCTTTTCTTTCTGTATAACACTTCATTCGGAAGTATGCCTTCAAGTGCTTTTCGAAGGATTCCTTTTTCACGGTTTCCATGCATCTTGATCTCCCACGGAATATTCCACACATACTCAACAAGCCGATGGTCAGCAAAAGGCACCCGTACTTCAAGGCTGGCCCCCATACTCATTCTGTCTTTACGATCCAATAAGGTCGTCATAAAGTAAATCATATTGATATAGAAAAGCTCTCTCCTGCTTGCGTCCTCCCTGCTCTCCCCGTCTAATGCAGGAGTTTCGGAGATTGCCTGATGATATTTTTCCATTGCATACTCCTGAAGCTTCAGTTTCTTCCTCCACTTTTCTTTCAAAAGGTCCTGCCTGGCTTGGATTGACCTCATCCAAGGGAATCCCTTCCTCTTTAAGTCATCCTCTCTATGAAACCATGGATAGCCGCCAAATATTTCATCCGCACATTCTCCTGATAGACTTACAACAAAATCCTTTTTGATTTCCCGGCAAAACCATAACAGGGAAGAATCGACATCAGCCATGCCCGGAAGATCTCTAACATGCACTGATTCGATTAAATCCTCTGCCAGCTGCTTTTGGGTGATGATACAGCTATTATGTTTTGTATTAAAGGTCTGGGACATTTTCTTGATAAATATGCCATCTGAGTTAGGCTGAAACTCATTCGCCTTGAAAAATTCATCATTTCCTTCGTAATCTATCGAATATGTGGTCAGTTGGCCCTTACCTTCTTTTTCGTACGCTTTGGCAGCAATTGCTGTAATCGCACTTGAATCCACGCCGCCGGAAAGGAAAGTACATAACGGGACATCCGAAACCAGCTGCCTTGTCACAGCATCCGTAAATAGTTCTCTGACCCGCTCAGCAGTCTCTTCAACATTTTCCTTATGATGATCGCTTTTCACATTCCAATAACGCCATACCTTAAGACCATTTCTCGAAAAGGTCAGCGCATGAGCAGGTCTTAATTCATCAATGCCTCTGAAAACCCCTGAGCCAGGAGATCGTGATGGCCCGAGCCCAAAGACTTCAGCCAATCCTTCCCTGTCCACTTCTGCCTTAACATCCGGATGGGACAAGATAGCCTTCAATTCAGAACCAAATAAAATACCCTGTTTCGTTTCTTTATAAAATAAAGGCTTTACCCCTAAACGATCCCTTCCAATGAATACCTGCTCTTTCTTTTTATCCCAAACAGCGAAGGCATAGATGCCATTCAGAAATTGCAGGCAATTTTCCCCCCATTCTATATAAGAAGTAAGCAAAACCTCAGTGTCAGAATGCCCCTCAAACGAATATCCTTTTATAAGGAGTTCTTTACGGAGATCTTCCGTATTATAAAGCTCTCCATTATAGCAAATCGTATAGCGGTTTTGATGTTTTTCCCTAGTCATTGGCTGTTTTCCGCCTGCCGGGTCTACAACGATTAACCTTTTATGGCCAAAACCAGCATGCACATCAGTCCATATATTTGTTTCATCGGGTCCCCGCTTTGACAGCGTATCCGCCATTTTGCCAATTGCAGCGGATTCTTTTCTCAAATCCTTTTGGAAATCAATCCAGCCTGTAATTCCACACATTTTACATCATCCTTTCAAAGCGGATTCGCATGGGCGCATTTTTCATGATGCTATTGTATGCTGGGCCTAGAAAAAAGTTAATTGTCCACATTCATGCGGTTATAAAAATCGCCAAAACTGTCTAAAAAGAAGTTGAGGAAGTTAATGGAGGTTTTATATGAATAGACAGCAGCGAACAAAGCTTATCGAATATCAATCCCGTGCTTTTACAGAAGGCACTGTAGAGTATATCAATGATCAATGGGTATTTTTTGACCATGAGACAGATGAAGCATCCATAATGGACGAATTCCTCCATCAGGAAATTGAAGTGTTCCGCTTTAAACGCTGGAAAAAGGGCATTTTATTCGAGGAGGGCAAGGTGGTCTTTGATGATGAAATATTCCACTTGAAGAACCAGGATTCAATTCGCATTAGAAAGCATCTGGTTTTTTCTCTCGAAAGATTATTGGAAGAAATGAATGATGATGCCTTTTACCAATTTGTAACCACTTTAAATTCCATGCAATTTTCGGTCTATGACTGCATTTATTGCTACAACCAGCTCGCATTTTTTAATGATAAAGACAGGAAAAGCGGTGTTAACTTCATCGTATTTGATAACCAGGATCATATATGCAATGTACAGCATCATTTCTGCTATTATGAAAAAATGAGTGACCGGTTTGAATTCACCTTAAACAGCGGAAAAAGAATGGTAATTGAAAAAATTTCTTCATAGAAAACGTAAACTTCAGAATCTTAGCTCATGAAGAAACAGCAGCCTCCCAATAAGGGCAGTGCTGCTGTTTTTTTTGAGCTGACTTTGCGTTTGAAGGTAATAAGGGCCTACCTCAAAATCTCTGGCCATAGCTGGTTATAGTTTTAAATCACCTTAGATTGTTACGTCATAACTTGATAAATTAGAAAAAGCTGCCTTTTCGGCAGCCTTTTCTATAAATCCATATTTACGTCATAAATGTTAATGGCAATTTAACAAAGCCTAAATATAATACCAGGATTAATGCAACAATAAACTGTCCCCACAGTATAGAAGTCTTTTTCCCTTTGACAGTGCGGATGATAATCATTTCAAACATAGCAATTACCCAAATGCCTACTAATGACTTCAGAACATAGAGAAGATCGATGCTGTTTAGGCTGCTTAAAATCCATACCCCTGTTCCAATGATTAGCAGATAAAATAATCTCAAAATCATTTGTACTACTTTTAAACCTTTTTGTTTGCCGCTTTTATGCAAAATAAGGGCAATAATAAATAAAACTAGTGCCAAAAACCATGTTGTAATATGGGCATGTATCATTCCAGTGCCTCCTAATGTAAAATTCGATATCATCATACCATATT
Source organism: Cytobacillus sp. GQ23 (assembly GCF_059758675.1). Taxonomy (NCBI): domain Bacteria; kingdom Bacillati; phylum Bacillota; class Bacilli; order Caryophanales; family Bacillaceae; genus Cytobacillus; species Cytobacillus sp. GQ23. Next base: position 118,167 of record NZ_JCAXER010000015.1, on the reverse strand, counting down.
GGCTTTGAAATTCCTAAAGTTATGATGCGAAAAAAGATTATACAAAGGCAACTTTATGAACTATTTATGGCAAGATGTGATATATCTCATTGACAAATTCATACTAAAAAGCCTGTGTATTTGTACACAGGCTACCTTCTTATTCCTCAATATAATTTTTCAGAGTTCCTATTTTTTCTACTGTAATTTCCACTTTATCTCCCGGCTTAAGAAAGCGCGGAGGTTTAAAGCCCTTGCCTACCCCGGCTGGAGTTCCAGTAGCGATAATGTCACCGGGCTCAAGTGTCATGCCCTTTGAGAGGACCGAAATGATTTCATCTATTGGAAAGATAAAGTTTTCAGTATTTGAGCTTTGTCTCAGCTCTCCGTTTACCCTTGTTTGAATGTCTAGCTTATTCGGGTTTTCAACAGCAGAGGCATGGACAATCCATGGACCCATCGGGCACGTTGCATCCAGGCTTTTGCCGATAAAAAATTGCTTATGGCGGGACTGGAGATTCCTTGCTGTCACATCATTAATAATCGTATAGCCAAAGATGTGTTCCAAAGCTTTTTCTTTTGGAATCGCCCGTCCCTTTTTTCCGATTACAACTGCCAGCTCCCCCTCGTAATCAAGCTCGGCAGTGACATTCTTGTGATTTAAAACAGTTGCATCAGGCCCTATTACTGTTGTTGGCGATTTCGTGAAAACCATTATGTGCTCGGGAATATCTTCTTTACTCCCCATCTCAATTGCGTGCTCTGCATAATTCTTGCCTACACAAAAGATATTCTTATCCGGACGCGGAATGGGTGCTGCCAGTGTAACGGAAGCAAGCGGGTAAAAGAGATCTTGCCTTTCAGGATTGCTGCTTAGCCAATCTGTTAAACTATGTACTTTAGAAATAAATTTATCTCCTAAAGCAATACATTCCTTCAGACTCCCAGGCAAGTCACTTTTGCCCTCCATTTTTTCTAATGCTTCTTTTAGCGGAACCACCTTTGTCCCAGTCTTGTCCAGCAAACCAGCTTTACACCCTTTGCTATCCTTAAAAGTAACAAATTTCAAACTAATCACCTCATTCTATTATTCACTTTTTTAGTATAATATAAATTTTCAGATTTTTGGACTATTTTAACCCTTTCTCTTCCAATTAGGGATATTCAAATATGTAAAGCTCCTCCAGAGCCATTCGACTGGTCCATAATAATAGCGGGTGAGCCAGAAGCGGCTGATGATGACCTGAAAAACGAAGATGAACATAACTAACAGTGTTCCCCAAAATGCAGAGACCTTCCCATAAAAACCTAATCCATAGCTGTAAAAAATATAAGTTGAAATAATGGACTGAAAAAGATAATTCGAGAGCGACAGTTTCCCAACATATGAGAGCGGCAGCAGGAATCCAGGTCTTTGACTATTTTTCAGGATCACCGCTATCCCTAAAGCATAAGCAATTGCCAGCAGCGGTCCTCCAAATAAATCCTGCATGTAATCCAGTCCCAGGTTACTTTCCGTTATATAAGGCAGAAATTTGAACAATAAACCTGCCGCCAGCGAAACCAGCATAATTTTTATGAGAAATGCCCGGTTTTTTTCAGGCTCCTCAAGCCATTTCAGCTTGGCTGCTCCTCCTCCTATTAAGAATAAAGGAAGAATAGATGACAGCATGACAGGCAGTGAAGCAAGATTATTAACACCTGACCAATCCTGGATACGCTGTGCAGTAATCTCGGAAAAGCTTCCATTTTGATAGGCCTGTAAGGAAGCTAGCGCTGCTTCCTTGTCATAGATTGACAGCTCCTCAGGAGGAACAAACAAAACTGTTGCAAATAACAATAGGACAAAAAGCAGATTGGGTATAATATAAAGCAATATTCCCGTTAAAAGCATATTTTTTCCGGACATTTTTATAAATAATAAAAATGTGAAGCCAAAGATCGCATAGTTTATTAAAATATCCCCATGCCATATAAGAGAAGCATGAATGATGCCTATAACCAGCAAAAGGGAAAATCTCCTTGCAGCCATTCCTCCAAAACCAAGACCTTTGGCCAGTACCCTCTCCCTTAGAATGACTAACCCATAGCCGAACAGCATTGAAAATAACGGGTAAAAGCTTGCCTGCACAAAGATATCGATAAACGCATAAGTCCCTTTATCTGCCGGGCTATCCCACCATTCATAAGGATTAATGTACAGATATGGTGAATGGAAAGAAAGCATATTAACCAAAAATATCCCTAGAATGGCAAATCCTCTCATAATATCCAGTGAAATAATCCGATCCTTCTCCAGAACCGGGCTGACTTGCCTGTTCATAAAGCGCCTCCTTCTTTGTAAAAAAAGTCTAACCTTAATGATAGATTCCCAGGTTCTTCTTGTCCAGAAAAGAAATACTCCAGCGCATATATCTAGGCGCTGGAGCTGGACAGTAATCAACCTTGTTAAGATTCTGAAGTCACGTCTATAATTTAATTTACAAAACGGCCTGTTTTCCCTTTGGACTCCCAATAGTTGTTCCTAAGGTGGATTTTTTGAATTTTCCCTGAAGCCGTCTTCGGCAGCTCTTCGACAAAAGTCACTCCCGTTACAGCTTTAAAATGGGCAAGCTTCTCCCTGGTAAAACTGATAATCTCCTGCTCTGTCAGTGTTTTCCCATTTCGCAGAACTACAAAGGCATGGGGGGTTTCCCCCCATTTTTCATGAGGCACAGCTATAACAGCGGCTTCCAGTATGGAAGGATGTTCATATAAAGCCCCTTCTATTTCTATGGATGAGATGTTTTCTCCTCCACTGATAATGATATCCTTTTTACGGTCAACTATATCGATATTGCCATATTCATCGACATTTGCCATATCACCGGTATGAAGCCAGCCTTCCCTGATAGCTTCCATCGTTGCCTCTTCATTTTTCCAATAGCCCTTCATGACTCCGTTGCTTCGGACAACTACCTCACCGATTTCATTGCCATTATGAGCCACTTCTTCGCCATTTTCATTGATTACCTTGACCTCACATCCTATCATCTGATGTCCAGCCTTCGCTTTCATCCGGTACTGCTGGTTAAGCGGGAGTTCCTGAAGATGGGAACGAATCGTCGATACTGTGCTTAATGGAGATGATTCGGTCATGCCATATACCTGTATGAACTCCCATCCAAGCTCCTTTTCCACTCTTGTTACAAAGGCTGGCGGAGGCGCCGAACCAGCAATTACTACCCTGACATCCTGATCAACTGAAGGAGCAATTTGTTCATAATGCTGCATCAGCGAATTCAGTACAGTAGGGGCCATATGCATGATTGATACTTTATGCTCCTGAAGAGCCTCAAATATCTTTTCCGGTGTGGCTTTTCTTAAACATACCTGAGAAGCGCCATTTGCTGTGTAATAAAAAGGCGAACCCCATCCATTCACATGAAACATGGGCAGGACATGCAGCAATACATCCTGATCGCTTACTCTTAAATGATGCATTGTTGACAATGCATGCAGGTAATTATTGCGGTGGGTCAGCATGACACCTTTAGGGTTGCCAGTTGTTCCGCTTGTATATAAAAGGCTGCATACGTCATTTTCGTCGAGGGCTTCCCTTCGATATGGACTGCTGTCCTGGCTTTGGAGCCATGAATCATAATCGGTTTCTTTCAGATCTTCCTCTTTAGAATGCACGAAAATCTTTTCAACTGTTTTCAGCTGATCTTTAACAGGAAGGATGAGGTGGTAAAGTTCCTGATCTACGAATAAGATTTTGGATTCGCTGTGATTTAATATAAAGAGATAGTCTTCCGGATTCAGTCTGATATTAAGAGGGACCATTATTCCGCCCAGCTGAAAAACTCCATAAAACCCCTCCAGCATCTCAACTGAATTGGGTGCAAGGTAAGCAACCCTTTCCCCTTTTTGAATACCTGAAGCTCTTAATCCATGAGAAAGCTGGTTAACTCTAGTGTTCAATTCATCGTATGTAAAAGTGCGGTCATCTGCAATGATTGCTTTTTTATTGCCGTAAAGGGACACAGCACGATCTAAAAACTGCGAAAGTATTAATGGAACATTCATTTCACTGTCACCTCACTGAAAATTTTGTTAATTTTATATTTTCTATATTATCACAAAAATAAAAACAGTTTCACTCCAAATTTATCTGTTATATAACATTTTACCGGGCCCCAAATTACCGAACAACTGAGATAATATTGGGCTGATTAATCACATCCATCAATTAGGCACATACGATATACAAGAAATTATTTTAAAGGGTGTTATGTATGCCAGCTATTGTGGGAGTCGCACAGGTCATATCCATCGGGAGCAGTTCTGTCTTCAATATCGGGGACGTCTATAAAATCATGCCAGTTTCTAATGCCAAGACCTTTTCAGGTGCCGGATCGTTTAACACCGGGGATGGCCTGAATATTCACAATCACCGGAGCACAACAAACACTTATGATTGTGATGGTGTAGATCAGGGCAATTATTTCAATGCTTAAAAACGGGTGATACTATGAATTTTTATATACAGCAATCCATTCATATTAATTTCATAAAGATTGGCGGGATTTCAAATTCTTCTGTCATGCAGATTGGAAGTGCAGGCATTATTAAGCCGGCCTCCTATTTGTATAACACTGGCAACTTTACTGAGCCTGCACCTGAAGCGGAAGGTCCGGCGCCTGCGGGGCCAGCTGGGGCAAGTGCTTTTCCGGCGCCTGCTGTACCCCTTACAAGAGCGCAGAAACGATAAGCAATCTATTAATAAAGCGAGGTGGTGCGCTTGAACCAGCAATTAAATATCTACCTTCAGCAATTGCATGCTTTTGTGGAGTCACAGGAAAAACGTATACGGAGCCTGGAAGCCACTGTCAAAAAACTACAGGAAGAGACTGAATTTCTGAGAAGCCGCCCGCCGATGCAAGTGGATCGGATTGAATACAAATTCGACCAGCTTAAAGTAGAGTCTCTTGAAGGCACGCTAAATATTGGCTTAAATCCTTCTGAGCTGCAAAACATTGAAGATTTTGCCGTAGATAACAAAAACATTAAAGCACCTGTTTCTCCTAAAACCCTGATGAAGAGATCGATGGAAGTTGAAGATGCCATTAATCAATATCTAGAACGGGAACTTCCGGAAATTACAGCTTCTGTTCAGAAGGAATTAAATGTAAATGTGGATGACTCATATATTGGATTTATAAAAGAAGATATTAAAAAGCAGCTGCCCAACCGGATTGATTTCTATCTTCAGCAGCAGGCTTCTAATCGCTCAGAGAAGGATGTTACTAACGAAGAGATAATAGAGATGATAAAAAAGGAAATTTACAATGGGGTCCATGCCTTTATCTCACATTTGCCGGAGAATATGAAAGGAATGAATAAAGAATGAATTATCAGGTATATAACAGAGATCTTTGTGTTAGCAGCATAAGAGTGCTGGGTGTATCCAGTTCATCTGTATTAATGGTGGGAGATACGCAAACGATACAGCTGGCATCCACTTTCGATACACCGCCTGAATCACTTCTGATAGGGCCATTTGTGCCTCTTACACCGGAGTAAGCAGCCTATGCTTCAAAGAACTTCGTCTGTTGATAGAATTAATATTGACACTATCGCCTTTTCTTCTGTATTTGAAATTGGGGACTCATGCTTTATAAAAGGATACTCCAGAGCTATTGCTGATCAGCGTGAAGTTGAGTATTTTAACGCTAAGGAAGGGAATTTTTCAGTCTATCCTGTTTTCAGGGAACCCATTCATTTGATTCCAATTGATGAAGACATAGCAATCCAGACAACACAGCTCAATCCAATCATCCGTGTTCAAAACATTAATATTAACGGGGTTTCCTCCTCATCTGTCATTCATATCGGCAACAGCGGAAATATATCAATGGAAGCCCGGGTCAAGCATATCCGCCAGATTACTTCCAAAAACAGCACTTCCCAATCAGAGCTTGAGGATGAAAATTTTTCATAAAGGATGTTTTACATGCCAGCTATAATCGGACCGGTACAAATCATTAATGTCAGCGGAGGGATTGTTCAATTCGGAGACTCCCTTTATATCTCTCCAAAAAACAATTCCAAATCAACAACCGGACAGGGTGCCGCTAACACAGGCGGCTTTGTCATCACAAATAATGGACTTAGTGCCAGTAACGTACTGGATACCAGTCTGGTTGACCAGCCAAATGTCGGCAATAACTAATGTAATTTCAGTAAGTCAGGACGATAGCACCCCGTTATCGTCCTTTTGATTTCCGTTCATTCGACTTTCTTGCTTTTGTCAGCTTAGATGAAGGCTGCTTCCTGATCCATTTCAAATATTTACGGATTTTATTATCCTGTTGCAATAACTCGATTGAATGCAGTCGAACAGCCAGCTCGGCATTCGTATATAAAGCATGAATCTGCTTATGACAGGGTATGCATAATTTAGCGGTCGGCAGAAAGGTCCCTCCCAACTCTTTCGGAGTTAAATGGTGGACTGTTACATCAGTTTCCTTCCTCAAGCATAATTCACAGGTTCCGGTTTCTTTGCGCTTTTTTCCCATTGTTAGCCTCCTTTATATTACAATACCCTTTACATTGAGGCGGCATAATCCTCGGGTGTTTGTTTACATCGGGACCCTTTTCGCGCATTTTCCGTCTGGTATCCGCAATAAATAACCCTCCTGCTAATACACAAAAGCCGGCAAGTCCCCTTGCCGGCTTATTTCTATATCTTTATTGTATGAGCTCCGTCAAAGAAAAACAGGTATCTTTCATTAACTTCCCTTTTTAAAATTTGTTCCAATGCTCTGGTGTACATGTCAATCTGAATTTTGTACCTGCCTTCGAGAACGGGTTTGGCTTCAGCAAAACCTCCCTTAAAGCGGCCTGTAATTCCATCTGTTTTATAATCCAGAAGCACCAGACCCTGCTCATCTTCAAATACGCAGTCCACAATCCCCTGAATAAGAACTGGTTCATCTTCCCCTTCCCAATCAGAATAGATATCCCGTGCCGGGAAAGATAAACTGAATGGGATTTCTCTTCGAACCAATTTCGCCTGAACAATTCTCTGTCCCAGTTTGGTCTCGAAAAACTGTGTAATCAGCTCCGGCTCAATGCTGGCACGCTGCTCTTCCGTAAGCAATTCACTGTGAACCATCTCATCCATTTTAGAGGATATAGCTTCCACTGTTGCTGGCCGGCTGAAATCAATATGCTGCATGACAGCGTGCATGGCAGTACCCCGTTCAGCTGGTGAAAGGGATTTTTCCTGCATAAATCGAGGCCTGCTGAGCATTGGTTTACTAATTTTACGGATTAACTCTGTGCCGCTGTCTTCTTCAGAAAAAATCTCCCGCTGCCGCTTCACTTCCGAAACAGACTGTTTAGATCGGGCGTGAGCCGCCTGCTTAAAGGAATATTTCCAGGAAAGCTGTTGTTCAACTTTATCTTTATAATCTGATTCAGCAGGTACAGCTTTTCCTTCATAAACCAATTGCAGCAGATCTGTTTCGCCCTCTTTCTCTTCTCCTGAGAGAACAGCAGCTTCTTCACTTTTTATTATGGATATATTCCAGCATGATGGGTGTTCAAGTATGTCACCCGGAACAAGAGGATGCACCGGCATTTCCCCTCTTAATGCCTCACAATCCCGATGCCGGACAAGAGATGGGCCAATCCAGTCCAGGTAGCTGTTTGCAGAAGCCCTGTCATACTCATTCAGGAGCCAGTCTTTATGCTCTGAAGCCTGCAGCCACTTATTCAATTTATTATCTGCACTTTTAACAGACGAAACCAGATATAGCTTTTCCTTCGCCCTCGTTAAAGCAACATATAGAACCCGCATTTCCTCTGCCAGCATTTCCATTTTCTTTTTTCGTTTAAATGCAATCTGCGGCAAAGAGGGATATGAAATTCGTTTCTCGGCATTGACATATTTTGCTGCGAACCCGAATTCCTTATCAAGCATATATGGCTTTTTCAGATCCATTGTATTAAAGCTGCGGGCAAGCCCTGCAATAAAAACAAAAGGAAATTCCAAACCTTTACTGCTGTGGATCGTCATAAGGCGGACCACATCTTCCTGCTCACCCAAAGCGCGGGCAGCACCTAGATCATCGCCTCTGTCACGCATTCGTTCAATAAATCTTAAGAAGCGGAATAATCCTCTGAATGATGTTGCTTCATATTGTCTGGCTCTGTCATACAATGCACGAAGGTTTGCCTGCCTCTGTTTTCCGCCCGGCATGCCGCCGACAAAATCATAAAATCGGGTTTCTCTATACAGATGCCAAATCAGTTCGGAAAGTGAACCCTGACGCGCCATTATTCGCCATTCTTCAAGAATATCAAAAAATGGCCGGACTTTTTCATATAGTTCTCCCATTTCAAGGGTTGGGTGATTCCGGCAAAAAGAAGTTAATGCTTCATAAAACGAACCCCTTTTATTATGGATTCTGATTTGTGCAAGCTCTTCTTCGGTCAGCCCCAAAATAGGAGATCTAAGAACCGATGCCAGCGGAATATCCTGATACGGATTATCTATTACTTTTAAAAGTGACATCACAATCGCTACTTCTGTTGCTTCAAAATAACCGCTGGAAAGATTGGCATAGACCGGGATTCCCTGCTGTTTGAATTCCTCCATAATCTGCGGAGCCCATGTCATGGACCGAAGCAGTATAACAATGTCTCTGTATCTGGCGGGACGTCCAGATTGGGTCTTTGTGTTGAATACTTCTTTTCGATTTTTAATGATTTCTTTTATTTTCGATGCCATATATCTGGCCTCTAGCTGTGACTGGGCTAAATCTTCACTGTCAAAACCCTCAACCATGGATTCAGAGTCTGGTTCACTCTTCTCATTTCCTTCAAGGTCAATAATAGCAAGCTCAACAGGCTGCTCCTGATCCTCTGAATAGGGAGCTCCTTTAACTAGTTCAGCTGACAGGTCATATTCTATTTCACCAACAGCCGTCCCCATAATCTGCTTAAAAATATAGTTGGTTCCATGCAGAACTTCTTTTCGGCTTCTGAAATTCCTCGCCAGATCTATTCTAAGCCCTGCTTTTTCACCGTCCCTGTCAAACCTGGTATACTTGCCCAGAAACAGATTAGGCTCTGCCAGACGGAAACGGTAGATCGACTGCTTAACATCGCCTACCATGAATAAATTCCCGTTCTCTTCTGAGTCTGCCGTCACCAGCTGCAAAATAGCTTCCTGAACCATGTTGGTATCCTGATATTCATCAACCAGAACTTCCTTAAACTGATTTCTGCAGACAAGAGCAGCTTCTGAAGGCATAAGCCTTCCCTCCTCATCCTGTGAAGAAAGGATTTCAAGGCAATAATGTTCTAGATCAGCAAAGTCAACAAGCCCTTTTTCAGTTTTAACCTGTTCAAAACGAAGAGAAAATGCTCTAACTAACGAAACAAGCTCATCGATATGCGGCTTCATTTCCGCCATATCACGCATGAAGCTCTCCTGTTTACGGAAAAATAGTTCTTCCTGCAGGCTGGTTATGATTTTCTTGGCCTGATCCCTGAGTTTTTTTGCCTTTTCGACCAGTCCTTCATCATATTCATCGCCCTTACACGTTTTGGCTCTGCCAAAAGACCATGATTGCATCGCCTCATACAGCATCGTCCAAGAACTGTTCTTCGCTTCAATAAGTGTATTTACAACGTGCAGATCTGCGATAAAGTTCTCAGCTCTCGGAGCCGGCCCCCCTGGAAGCTTTGTCAGCTCTAGCCCATATTCAAGCAGCTGTTTGGCTCCTTTCAGCTGAAGATCAATATCCTCCAAAAGCGAGCGGACAAATGGCAGCTGCTCAAGGCTGCTGACACCGTCCACATTATACATCTCTGCAATTGAATCAAGATACTGGTCTGGTGAAGGGTTGGAACGGGCAAAATCGTATAAGTCCCTTATTATATCTTGTAGGGCAGTGTCACTTCTATCGTTTGTAAAAGTGTCGACAAGCGCAAAGAATCCTTCATTTCCCTCTTTGCCGTATTCCTCCTCAAAAAGCTCTTCGAGGACTTCATCCCTCAATAGCTGTGCTTCTGTTTCATCGGCGATCCGAAACCCCGGATCAATATCGGTCATGTAATAATATTTGCGGATCATTTCTAAACAAAATGAGTGTAAAGTCGAGATGGATGCTCTGTTTATTAAGCTTACCTGTTTTCTGAGGTGAGCAGACCTCGGATTAACATTAATAGCTTTTTCAAGAGCTTCACCAATTCTGTGCCTCATTTCTGCTGCCGAGGCGTTTGTGAAGGTAACAACCAGCAGTTCATCGACATTAATAGGGTCTTCATCTGCAATAATCTTATTGATAATCCTTTCAACTAAAACAGCCGTTTTCCCTGATCCGGCCGCTGCAGCCACCAGGATATCCTGGCCCTTGGCCATAATTGCTTTCCATTGGTCATCAGTCCAGGTTGCATCTTCCGGCTTAGGCGGTATCGCCATTCTCATCGCCCTCCACCTCCTTCTTGATGATTTCTATCATGTCTTCTTTTGGCTTAGGAGTAAATAATCTGTAATCATTGGTTTCAAGAGATTCGTCAAATTGGCACACAGATTTATAGGCACAAAATGTACAAGGAGTTTTTTCCTTCATTTTATATGGGGCAATCTCCACATTGCCCTCTGTAATCTTGTTGCCTGTATTTCTATACATCTTTCTAACATAGCTGCGCAAATAATCAAACTCCTGCTTGCTTGCAACTTTAGAGCGCTTTGAAAGGGTGCCATCCTTTTTGAAGCCAGCTGAGATAATGGATGAGTCGCCTGTTTCAAGAGTCTGATCCATTAACCTGATAACATTTTCATCTCCAAGAAGCAGGCCATTCATTTTGAATTTCTTATAAAGTTCCTGCTCGATATCCTCCAGTGTCAGCATTTTTGAAGTACTTACAATTGGATTATGGACATGGAAGTAAAGAACTCCTGCCGGATCTGCTTTTGTTCCGATTAAAGAGCTCGAATGAGCAATTATGATGTCCAGATATGTCAGCATCTGCAGGGCAATGCCATAGTAAACCTCACTTACATTCAGATCTTTAGAACTGGATTTATAGTCAATTACCCGTAAAAATGTCCCGTTCGCATCCTGGGCTTTGTCTACTCTGTCAATTCTGCCGACAAGTTCCATTTTAGCCCCGTTCTTAAGAGGAAAAGCAAGCGAAGGAAGCTCTCCTTTTGGACCAAATCCCAATTCAAGTCCTACTGGCGAAAATCCGCTTGATTTTGCATGCTCGCTGATAACATAGGAAGCCCGGCTGATAATTTGCTCAAGCTTTCTCTTAATATAATGATGCCTGTTCGAGCTTAAGAGGATTTCATTTTGAAGTTTAGGTGCAAGCATTTCAACTGCTTCTTTTGCAAGAATCTCACACTGCTCCCTTGTCATATCTGTCCATGAAAGTTTCTGAGTCATTACTGTTTCTGCAATAAATTTTAAAGCAGCATGGAAAAGATCCCCGATATCCGGTGCTTCAAGCCGGTATACCTGTCTTTCCCGCAGCCTTAGTCCATGCTGTGCAAAATGGGAGAATGGACAGCTATGGAATAATTCCATTCTGGAAACACTCGCCTGAATATGATCGCCATACAATTCTTTACTGACTTCTCCGCCTAGCTGAAGTGTCCTGTTTTCATAATTCAGGCTGGAAAGCACCTTTAATGCAGGCCTTCTCCACTGCTCGTTTTTTAGATAAAAGTTATAAACATCCCACCAAAGGTCATAAATTGGATAACTGCGCTTTTTTAACTGAAGCTGAGAAGTCAAATACGATAATGCTGTATTAAGGTTATCAGCATATTCCAGCTGCTCCGTTTCCGGGAGCTCTGCCGGATCCGTCATAAAGGAATGGTGCCTGCAATCAGGAAATAAATCTCCCAATCTCTTAATATAAGGTGAAGGCATAAGTGCTTTCCCTTCTTCATTTGCCAGTGGATAGCTGATAAAAAGTTTTTCTGATGGAGTAACAAATGCTTTATAGGCTATAAAATCCTCATCAAGAAGTCGTGTACGGCTTCCTGGCGCCAGCTTCATACCGCTCGTGTTAAGTATCTCCCTGTCGTCATCCGCCAGCACACCGTCCTCTGCGAATTTGCCAGGCAGTACCCCTTCATTCAGTCCAATGACAAAGGCAGCTTTAATATCGGTTAGCCTTGACCTTTCCAAATCCGCCGCCATAACCTGGTCGATTGCAGGCGGAACAAGAGTAAAGCGAAGCGACTCCAGTCCGGCATCGAGTATGGAAGCAAATCGCTTAAGCGTCACTTCTTCGTCACCAAGCATTTCTACATATTGATCCAATAGCTCCATAATGGAATTCCACGCTTGTCCATGTTCCCTGGACTTTACAAGGTTCCCTTTCTCCTCCTGGACAGTTTTCCACTTTTCAATCTTCACAGGTACATCCAATTCTTCCATGTATAAAAATAATGCTTCACAAAGGCCACGGCCATCAAGAGCCTTTCTTAATCGCCTATGCAGCCTTAATATTGGGCCTGTAATCATTTCGCGCAGATCATTTAACTCATCTTCCACTTTTTTCTCGGCATCAGTCTGGGCAACTGCTTCAAACTCCAGCCCCCTGATTCTTCTATAAGTCCACCTTTTCTTTTTCGTCCATTTATCGCCTTGAATTCCATATGCAAGAACATAGTTCTCAAGTCTGTCCATTTGCTCACGAAGTTTTCCCGGGCTTATCCGGGATGGAAATATCAGCTCCGTTTTTACAGCTCTGAAAATCGGTTCATAGCGCCAATTCCCGTTGATTATTTCTAGTGTTGAACGAATTAACTCAACTAGGGGGTGATTCATCATGGTTCTTTTTTGGTCAATAAAAAATGGGATATCATAGTCCCGAAACACTGTTTCAATTATGTCATGATATTCATGCCCGTTTCTTGCCAGTACGGCAATATCACGATAGCGGTAGCCCTCTGTGCGAACAAGCTTATTTATTTTTCTGGCTAGACCTTCAATTTCGGCCCTCCTGTTGACAGCCTGTCCAATGTGTATGTCTGCTTCCCCTGAAAATGGCTCGGCAGGTCTGCTGTCAAAGTGTGCCTCAAGATGTTTAAGTGAAGGGATGCTCCATCTTTTTTGTTCTGATAGGAGTATTTCTTCCACATCCAGCATGTTGCGGGAAGTCATTTCTTTGATTGTCTGATAGTTTTCTCCCGGCATTCTGAACAAATGAAGCTCATCTGAAGCATCACTATGCGGCTGGTCAAGCGTTAAAGTGATTGTGACGTTTCTGCATTGCTTCATCAGCTGTTCAACAATTGCATATTCCTGTGGTGTAAAGCTGTAAAAACCGTCTATATAAACCTCGGCATTTCTCAGGTACTCCGAATGAGAGGCTTTTTCTGCAAGCAATCGGAAATAATCCTCTGAATCTGTATATTTGCCAGAAAGGGATTCTTCGAATTTTTTATAAATTACCTCAAGATCATGCAGTTTATCCTGGAGTGCTTTATTTGCATTCCCGTATTCCGAGAGCTGATTTTGTCTTTCAGCCAGTTCATCGGGATTTACACAATAACGTTTGAATTCAGTCATTATTTGTTCAACTTGCTGAATAAAGCCATTTTTATCTGCAGCTCTTTGGAAAAGTTTAAGCTCATCCTTTTTGTCTTCAATGATTTTGCGGATTAGCATATTTATGCCTACACTATTAAGATGGTATCTGCTCATGCCTCCTGTTTCCTGAAGAATTCTCCAGGCGAGCCGCGTGAAAGAGTATACCTGGCTGCGGATCATTCCGCCAAGGCCGGGTGTTGTAATTAATTTATATTCTGAAAGGAACGTCATTTGTTCCGGCACTAAATAAATGATTGGATCTCCATCCGGATTAAACCGCAGTTCATCTCGGATTTCGTTCAGGCAGTATTCCGTTTTCCCGCTTCCGGAACGGCCTATCAATAAACGTACGGTCATATTTTTCCTCCTAAAAAAGCTCTCTTACATTCATATTTTATCATATAAGCTGTTCAATTTTTTGAATGGAGTTTTTCGAAATACTGGAAGTGACAACTTTCTGCTATTGTGGTCAGTGCATAAAATATAGCGGCAGGTGATATGGATGAACTCAAAATCGGTCTTGATTGCAACTTCAGTCATTTTGACAGTTACAGGTATTTTTGTCGCCAGTAATATTTATACACTGATTCCTATTTACGGAGAAATTGCAGATTCATATAAAGTAAATGAAAATCATATTGTCGCAGGGGGAAGCCTTTTTGCCATTTTTTATGCTGCCGGCCTGTTATTTTTCGGACCTGCTTCCGATACATTTGGCAGACGCAGAGTTATTATTGCAGGTTTGCTTGCTTCTGCTATATCTACCTATGCCGTCGGGCTTTCTCCTAATCCAGAAGCGCTCTATATTACCAGGTCGATTCAGGGAGTGACCCTTGGCAGTTTTGCCCCTGTTGCCTTTGCTTACTCTTTTGACCTTTTTCAGCCAAGGAGCCGTACGCTTCTGCTGGTTTTCATCAACACAGGGTTTCTTGCTGCAGGCATACTTGGGCAGCTGATCAGTTCGGCAATTACTTTTTATTATAAATGGAACTATGCTTTTTATTTTTTTGCTGTTTGCTATTTCATCCTTTTCCTTGTCTCGTATAAAATACTTCCGCCTGCTTCCCGTCCATTTAATAAGGAGACTTCCACTTTTGCTGTTATGAAAAAACTAATAAGACAGGGACGCCTGCTCAAATGCTACGCTATTACCTTTACTCTTCTGTTTTCCTTCGCAGCTTTCTATGATGCAATGGGCAGAAATTTCATGGGAACGATGGAGGATTTATTCACAATAAGGGCAGTGGGTTTGATTGGGGCACTCTTGTCACTCTTTACAGGAAAATTAATTGAACGGATTGGGGCTTACTCCACATTGAAGCTTGGTATATTTTTGGGGACAGTCAGCATTATTAAAATGTTTTTCTTCAGCAGCACAAATGCCCTGATGGCTATTTCCATCCTGTTTGTTGCATCCATATCCCTTCTTGTTCCCACAGTTATCACATTGATTGGCATGCTTGCAGGGGCGTACCGTGCAAAAGCTCTATCTCTCTATTCTTTTATACTATTGACTGGTGCAAGCCTTGCACCTCCAGCGGCGATGTTTCTTAAATTTCATCATATATTGTTTTTGCTTCTTGCATTCTTCCTTCTAAATTTTGCTCTTTGTTATTTTTTATCAAAAGAAACAGCTTTTGATCTTCAATCATAATAATAGGCTGAGCGCGGAGCCATATCCCATATCCGCGCTTTTTCACGTTTTCCATTCCTTTCTGAGAAGACCGTATAGATACATATCATGCCGTTTTCCATCTCTTTCAAGAAATTCCCTGTAACAGCCTTCTCTCTGAAATCCAAGACTTTCATAAAGTGTCCTGGCTCTAGTATTATACGAAAATACTGTCAGCTGCAGTCTATGCAGATTCAGTTCCCTGAAAGCATAGCGCATCAGGCATTTCATAGCTTCTTTTCCATACCCTTTTCCCCATTTGGTTCCATCTGGAATGGCTATGGTAAGCCAGCCTGTTCTGTGCGGCCATAAAATACCGTTTAATTCTGCGTAGCCGATCAATTCATTTGCCTCTTTTAACCTGAGCGAAAACCTGAAGGTATCCTTGGGGCATTCATCAAGCCACTTCTTAATTTCTGTTTCCCGTTTAGGTTTGACTGGAAGAGCATCCAGATTTCTCATGGTTTCTTCGTCCGAATGCCACTCGATTATCTTTTGGATATCTTCGTCAATAAATGACCCTAAAATAATATTGTCCCCTGATAATATCGTATTGCTTAACACTTGTATCACTCCCTGGAAAATTATTAGGAGAAGGAGTATATGGAAAGGAAAGAGCCCCCGAAGGAACTCTTTATTCGTACATTTCCACAAAAACTGTGGCTCCCATTCCGCCTCCAACACATAGAGATGCTATTCCTTTATGGCCGCCTCTCCTCTTCAGCTCATGAACTAGACTCACAACAAGACGTGCACCTGTACATCCAATGGGATGGCCAAGACTGATACCGCTTCCATTTACATTTACTTTTTCCCGATTTAAGCCAAGCTCTTTCTCAACCGCCAAATATTGGGCTGCAAAAGCCTCATTCACTTCAATCAAGTCTGCTTCTTCAAGGGACCAATTGACATGTGGCAGGCCCTTTTTAATTGCCGGAACAGGCCCTCTTCCCATTACCTTTGGATCTACACCCGCCACAGAGAAGCCGGCAATCCTTGCCATCGGCTTCAGTCCCTTTTCTAAAGCCAGGTCTTCGGGCATTAGGACAAGTGCTGCTCCGCCGTCATTCAGACTTGATGAATTTCCCGCTGTTACCGATCCGCCTTTTCTAAAGACCGGCTTCAAGCTGCTCAGCTTTTCCGATGTTATATCTGTACGAGGGTTTTCATCTTTTGTAATGGTTACTTCCCCTTTCCTGCCTTTAATAGTAACTGGCACGATTTGCGAATCAAAGTAACCGTTTTCAATTGCGTGTAATGCTCTCTTATGGCTCAGCAATGCCACTTCATCTTGCTCTTCCCTTGTAATCGAATGTATTTCTGCCAGGTTTTCTGCCGTTTCTCCCATCATAATATGATGGATTGGATCTTCAAGAATCTCCCATACTGTGTCCGTAACCTGCCCATGCTGCATGCGTGCGCCCCAGCGATGCTGTTTTAATACATAAGGACTGGAGCTCATGGCTTCTACTCCTCCTGCAATCACGATGTCTGACATGCCTGATTGTATTTGCAGCGCAGCAGAAATAATGGCCTGCATACCGGATGCACATTGTCTCTGGACTGTAAACCCTGTTGTCGTATCGTCAAAGCCCGCAAGCAATGCTGCTGTTCTTGCCGTATTCGGCTCATCTGTACGCTGGATGCAGTGTCCCAAAATGACTTCATCCACCTCACTGCTTTGCAAACCGCTTCTTTCCGAAGCCTCTTTTAATACAGGTACAATTAAATCTGTTGGCAGAAGGTCTTTAAAAGCTCCTCCAAATGTACCTACTGGTGTTCTGACTGCTGATGTAATTACAACATTTCTCATCCTTATTTCCACCTCGTTCATTATCTGATTACCTGAGCACCTGCTCAGAGTCAGGTTATTACATCATAATACCGCCATCTACATGCAGGACAGTGCCATTCACATAATCAGATTCATCTGAAGCAAGAAAAAGATATGCATTCGCAATATCCTCCGGTTTTCCCAGCCTGCCCAGTGGAACCATGCCCTGCATTTGGCCAATGACCTTTTCCGGCACTTTTGCTGTCATGCCTGTAGAAATAAATCCCGGAGCAACAGCATTTACGTTAATTCCTTTTCTGCCAAGTTCTTTTGCCCATGTTTTGGTCATTCCCACCACACCCGCTTTGGCTGCTGCGTAGTTTGTCTGTCCAATGTTTCCATAGATCCCAGAAACCGAAGATGTATTGATAATTTTTCCGCTTCCCTGCTCCAGCATGAAAGGAAGCACTGCTTGTGTACAATGGAAGACACCTGCCAGATTCACGTCAATAACCGCATGAAAATCGTCCTTAGATAATTTTGCAAGCATACCGTCCCTTGTTATTCCTGCATTATTGATAAGGATATCAATTTTTCCAAATGCGGCTTTTACAGCTTCCGCCATACTGTCTATGCTATGCCTGTCAGCTACATTTACCTGAAAAAACTCTGCATTTAAGCCTTTTTCTTTAAGCTCTTGAGCCCTGGAGATTCCCATATCTTCATCATAATCTGCAATGGCTACAGTCGCTCCTTCACCAGCAAACCTTTCTGCTGCAGCGAGACCAATCCCATTGGCAGCACCTGTAATAATGGCAACTTTACCCTTAAGCCTCATTAAATGCACCCCTCTATATATTTGATTATTCGGATATTAAAGACTAAAACAAAATTAATAAACATGTACATCAGCTTTTATTCGACAAAGCCCGCAGATTCTCCTGTATCCCGTGCGCGTTTTATTTTCAAGCTGTTCAGCGAACCCAAGGCCGGCGTCGAGTCTTCTCCCGCAGGGCTTTGAATAAGCTTCCTTGAATAAACACCGCACGAAAAATGGAGAATCAGCTCAGTAAATAATTTATAAAAAAGCAGCAAACCATTCAAAAACATCCTTGTAAAAAATCCTGATCCTTTCAATAAAAAAGATGGGAATTTTTCGAATCGGTTTAACTGCAGTCAAAAAAGGCTAAGAAATAAAAAACAATAGACAGCAAATTGGAAAGGGGCAATTTTAATGAAAGTTGTTTATGGATTGATGGCACAAAACGGAGACGCAAAGGAGCTGTTATGGGACTTGGGATTTTGGGAAAGTGAAGAATTAGCAAAGGATTACTTAAATTCCGAAATGGCCAAATCACGCGGAATTACAGTAGAACCCTTTAATATTAATGACGCTATACCCATTCATCCGGAAGAAATGGAAGAAGAAAAAATGGCTGCCTGCTCCCTTTGCGGAATTGAATACAATCGTGAAGATGTGAATATGACTGACTATGATGAGAACGTCTGTGTAAACTGCGAACCAGAATATAGAGAAAACCCCAATTTGCATGTTATCTAAAATTAGTCATTCCTGCAAAAATAAAAAGGACTCGACTAATCATCGAGTCCCTTTACTGAAATACCTGCTAGAATGACGCATCCATTTCATCAAGCGGCCAATAGCGAAGGTTTACTTTTCCTACAACCTGGCTGACTGATATAAATCCAAAATGCCGGCTGTCCCAGCTTCCGAGGCGATTATCCCCCATAACAAATAGTTTGCCCTCCGGCACTGTTTCCGTTCCCGTCATCTCGAGCAGTGTAAAATCACCTGTAAGTTTTCCTCCTGAGGTTTCTTTCCGGTATTTATCCAAGTATGGTTCATCCACTTTCTTGCCATTAATAAATAATTCATCATTACGGTATGCAATTTCATCCCCTGGCATACCTATTATTCTTTTTACAAAATCCTCTTCATCATTATGATGGAAAACTATTACGTCAAAGCGCTCTAAATCGCTGACCTGATAGCCGATTTTATTGACAATCAGCTTATTTCCATCCTGAAGAGTAGGCATCATGGATTCACCTTCTACAACGTAATTGGAGAAGAAAAAAGTCCGTATAAAAGCAAAAATAATGATGCCAATTGCAAAAGCCTTCAGCCATTCCGCTCCTTCTTTTCTCAATCCTT
This sequence comes from Cytobacillus sp. GQ23, assembly GCF_059758675.1. Lineage (NCBI taxonomy): Bacteria > Bacillati > Bacillota > Bacilli > Caryophanales > Bacillaceae > Cytobacillus > Cytobacillus sp. GQ23. The sequence goes on along the minus strand of NZ_JCAXER010000015.1, from coordinate 98,959 downwards.
CCTTCACCATGCATCTCCCCTAGTACTTACGCATTCAATGCTTTTTATTCCCGCGGCCTTTTTCTACGCTCATATTCATCTTTATTTCAATAATTTTGCCGACATACCAAAGAATGAAAATGACCAATGCAACAATGGCAGTCCGAATTGGCTGCGTTATTAAGGATCTGATATCGTATCCGACAAAGCTTATTGTAAAAATCATCACTATTTTTCCAGTCAGAACTGCCAGCATATATTGAGCAATACTGATATTTGAAAGCCCGGCTACAATATTGACAACCGCTGAAGGTGTAAATGGAAAACAAAGAAGGATGAACAATGGCCCAAATCCATGCTTTTCAACCCATTTCATAAGCTTCTGTACCTGCTTATGATTTTTCAAAAAACGGAGTATTCGTTTCTGGCCATATTTTCTGACCAGCAGGAAAACAAACAAGGCCCCTGCCACAGCTCCGACCCAGGAGTATAAAAATCCCAGCCAGAGACCAAATGCACTCGCATTTGCCATTACAAACAAAAACAGAGGCAGAAAGGGCAAAAATGCTTCTAGCATTGGAAGCAAAATACCGGGAAGAGGCCCAAATGAACGGTACTCCCGGATTAAATCCATTATATTCTCTAATGTAAACCAATCTTTGAGCAGTTCAAAATCCATTAGTATCTCCTTGTCCAATATGCAGCAATAACTTAGTCAAATCGTTTTGGTAAAAAATAAGGTTCCCCTAGTTTTACCATTTCCCCTTATATTGTACACCTAATCCGCCAAAAACAATGTTTTTGCCTATTTTATTTAGACAGAAATTCATGGATTGCCGCTTTATTCGCCTCCTTATCTATGCCCAATACCGCAGCACCATTTATTCTCTGGTTTTCAAATGTCCCATCAACAGGAACACGAAGAGTATCTACATTCCTGTTATCCTTCGATAAGAAATCTTTTCCCATATACAGGATATCACCTGTGTTCATATTGGTATTAACAAAAGGAGTTACCACCCCGATTAATTTTGGAAGCTTCGTAATGGTCTGTAGGCTTGTAAACTGGCTTGCTACTTCTTTCATAACTTTCTGCTGGCGTTCCACTCTTCCAAAATCCCCTACTGCATCCTGCCTGAATCTGACGTACCCTAGGAGATGCTCTCCATCAAGCCGCTGCAGGCCTGGTTCCAGAGTAACACCTATATTAGCTGACATTCTCTTTTCCACGTCAATTTCCACTCCTCTTGGAAAAGCTTCATCAATTAAATGGACAAAGCCTTCAAAGTCAACAATGGAATAATATTTAATATCTATATCAAAGTTCTCCTTTAGTGTCTGCCTCAATAACTCAGGTCCTCCATAAGCAAGTGCTGCATTTATTCTGTCTTGCCCATGGCCCGGTATATCCACATACATATCTCTCATAAAGGAAATAAGCTTATATGTTCCCTTATCAGGATGATATTGAGCAACCATGATCGTATCTGCCCGTGATTTCTCTTTTCCCCTTGCGTCACTTCCAAGAATCAGGATATTCGTCCCGCCATATTTATCTTTTTCGCCATTAAATTCAAACTCTTCCGCCTGTATATTTGCTTCTCCTTCTGTCTGGGAGACGCCTTGCTTGAACTGAAAATACGAATAGCCAAGGGTTCCTGCAATCAAGAGAAACAGAATCAGGAGGACAGATTTCCATTTTCTTTTCTTTTTCTTCTTTTCATATCTATCTGATCTCATTAGTATAAGTCCTTTCTATGCAGTAAAATTATAAATTCGGCCGCAGGCAGGGAAATACCCTCACCTTTATTCGACTGCTGTTTCTATAAAAAAGTTTCGATATCATTGCTGGTATATCCTGCATACCCTTATATTCTGCAGATAAATTGAATTCTTTGCAATTTATTTTTAATAGTTTCTGCCTTCTGTATGAAAACTGACTTCATTGATATATCGGCGATTTTCATGTTACTTTACAGCATTAATTAAAAAAACGCAGACCCTAAGGCCTGCGGTTACAATTTAGAGATATTCATCAAACCAGCCGGCAATGTAATTCAGACGGCTGATTCTTAAATTCGGTTTTCCGCTTCTTGAAAGCTCATGATTGGCTTCAGGGAACCGGACAAATTTTGCTGTCTTCCTCCGATGCTTTAAGGCAATAAATAATTGCTCTGCCTGTTCAATTGGACAGCGATAGTCTTTTTCGCTGTGCAGAATCAGGAGTGGTGTATTTATTTCATTCGCATAAGCAAGCGGAGAATGTTTCCATAATTTCTCTATATCATTCATATCACTTTTGATTTGCCAATCAGTAAAATAGTAACCGATATCGCTTACTCCATAAAAGCTGATCCAGTTGGATATGGAGCGCTGAGTGACTGCTGCTTTGAACCGGCTGGTGTGTCCAATAATCCAGTTGGTCATAAAGCCTCCATAACTTCCTCCCGTTACGCCAAGCCGTTCTTTATCGATGAAATCGAAGTTTTCGAGCGCATAATCGACAGCATCCATAATATCCTCATAATCCTTGCCCCCGTAATCTCCTCTGACAGCATCTACAAAATGCTGACCATATCCATGGCTCCCCCGAGGGTTGATATATAGTATCGCATATCCTTTTGCAGCGAGGCATTGGAATTCATGGAAATAAGAATTGGCATACATAGCATGTGGCCCGCCATGGATCTCAAGCACAAGCGGCGCTTTTTGGCCTTCTTTCAGATCGGCAGGCTTCATGATCCAGCCATGCAGGTCCCACTCATCCGAAGATTTAAATTGAATTGGCGCTGCATCTGCCAGCTCCACTCCGCTCAGGAATTCTTCATTGACACTTGTCAGCTGTTTCAATTCCCCTGTCGGAACATCAAGTAAAAATAGCTCTCCGGGAGATGACGGCTTGCTGATAGCTACAACCGCTTTATTGATAGTCCCGCCTGTCGTCAGCCCATATACATGCTGCTGATCCAGCAGAGCTGGATATAATTCCCCTTCTAAAGATCCATAATAAACAACGGTATTGCCATGATCAGTTGCAAGGAAATAAAAGCTTCTGCTGTCCTCCGCCCAAAGAATTCCCGGTGTTACTGCACCCTGCTGGAAATCTCCGATGGCATAATCACCGGCCAATATGTCAGATTCTGCCGTCAGGCACTGAAGTTCTCCAAATTCGAGATTATAAACCCATACTTTGGTATGTGTTGCGTTTTCGTATTCCCTTTCATGTCCAAACAATCCTATTTGTTTTCCATCTGGTGACCATGACGCGCTTCCAAAATAACCTTTTCCATCTGTAATTTTTTTTATGTCTTTTGTGTCAAGATGGATGATATACACATCGCTTAAAAAAGAAAAATCCTTATCTTCACTCAAATCTGCCGAAACAGCAATCCATTTCCCATCTGGTGACCAGTCCTGCAACTGAAAATCATGTTCACCAGCTGTTACATGCTCCACCTCGCCAGTTGCTATATCGATGAATGCAACCTGCCTGTATCTTCCGTTCCAAAAGCCCTGGGCATCGGATTTGTGTTTCATTTTTTCGATTTCAATCGGAGTTGGCATTTCTTCCTTGTTTTCTTGATTTTCTTCCATTGTTTCCGCGTCTTCACCCGGTTTTATTGAAAGATTGAAGGCAATCTTCTTTCCATCAGGGGACCAAACAGGATTTGAAGCACCATTCGCACAATGAGTCAGCTGTCTGGCTTCTCCTCCTGCTTTGCTCATCACATAAATCTGCGGCTTGCCTCCCCTGTCTGAAACAAATGCAATTAACTCCCCATCTGGAGACCAGCGGGGTGAATGATTTCGGTGTTTGCCGTAAGTCCACTGAACAGGCTTATTGCTTTCAGCGGTATTAATATAAAAGATATTTGAACTATATGTATTTTCTTCTTCAAGCATTCTGGTCTCTACAAAAGCCAGATCATTTCCATTCCTGGAAAGCTGCGGATCAGCTACAGATTTTAATTGATAAAGATCTTCTGGTTTAATTGTCCTTTTTTGCGTCATTTATTTTATCCTCCTAACTGTGCTGTTCTCCTTATTTCGACATCAGAAATAAAATCCCTGCCAATAAGCTGCATGCTGAAATTTTTTTTAATTATTGGAAATGATGAAGTATAACAGTATTTCGACAAATATAGGCTCTTGCAAGATAAAACATTCCTTTGTAAAATTAAACAAGAACATTTGTTCTTACAACTGACAGGATATTATTAATTAAGGGGAGCAAAACAATATGACCAGAATTCCTGAGGAAGACCGTAATATCATGGAACAGGCAATTTATCTGCCAATGGTGCTGACGGTCTTAAACCGCGACTCTATTGTCATTAATAAAAGCCCGTTTAAACTAAAACAGCCATATCTTGATTTGGTTGAAGAAACAATGAAGGTCATTCAAAGTGAACTCTCTGAGGTAAAACGCTATATGAATAAAAACCAGTTAAAGGTACAGGAAATAAAAAGGGATGAGGCGTTTACTATGTTTATGTTCCTGTATAAAGGATATGAGGAACACCATAATTATTTTAATCCCCGCATCCGCAATAAAGTTCAGGAGCTAATGACCTATTATCTCCTTAAAAGATCTTTGCCGGGATCAGGGAAAAATCTAAAGGCCAATTAATTTTGTAATAAGAAGAGCCTGCAGCTAAATAAGATAACATACACGGAAAACAGAAGCATGAAATTCCGCATGCTTCTTAGTTATCCTGCAGTTCTAATTCCTTCTCTATTGGTAGGCTCCACTTCTCTCCGAAGCATTCATTAATTTAGAACCATTCACATAGTACAATGCCTTTCTCTCCGAATCTTTTATCCTTTTTATTAATGTCGTTTTAAGCAATGCTGTTCTGAGCACCTGGTTATTAAGAGTCGTATAAGATACTGGAATAATAAAGCTTTGCTTATTTTTAAAAACCACTTGAGTTTGAGCGTTTTCCGCCCGCTTGAAATATTCAATGTGATCCAATGCAATCCAGATGCATTCCGGATTGTATGGAGAAGCCGTCGGGAAAAAGTAAATGTAATTGGTGGGGTCAATCGTTATCGGAGCTTTATGGGTGAAGCCAGTTAATTGGCGTGTACCCTCTTTTCTTCCTTCATAGCTTGATCCAAAATAGCTGCAGCTGCTTTTAATTATTTCGAAAGGCTTGAAAGGGGAAGTTATTTCATCTTCAAGCTCCCAGATTTGCGAAAAAACTTTTATCCCATAAGAAAGGGGTTTAATAATCATCGTATTTGGATTGATTTCATATTCATCGATTATTTGAATATTTTGGCTCATATATCCTCATCTCCTTTATTCTTTCGCGCTCACTTTCCCATATTACCACCAATTTATCTAAAAATTACTAATTAATTAAATAGTTTCCAAATTGTTCACAATTATGACGTCTTGAGAAATAATTTCTAAAAATTTAAAAAATTTAGTTGAATATTCAAAGGTGATTCCATATAATATTAAAAAGCTCAGGGGTGATTTCCATGAAGGAAAAATCATACACCGAATTAATGAAAATGAGTGGATCTAAGAGGAAAAACCAAAAGGAATCTTTTGTATTAGACCTTTACCTTGATATGCTGATCTCGGAGGTTCTGCTGAATAATGAAAAAGAAAAGCTGATGAAAAAGATAGACGCGGCGATTGATGAAGGAAATAAACCGGCATTTATGCATTATTCAAAGAAGTACAAAGAACTTTCAAAGCGTTTTGGCACTTAAAAAGACAGTCTGCCCCCGCCAATCAGCGGGGTATTTTATTTTTTTCGGGAGGAAGGCGGGAAATGAGCAGCAGGCATTTATTTTTAATGGGGGGAAGTCCTCCATTCGGTCAAAGGTTTGGAAGGATGTTTACAAAGCTTGCCTGTGGTGCGGATGGCAAAATAGCTATACTTTTTTTGGAAAGGGAAGGCTGGGAGGTGTATATGAAAAAGTATACTTCTGCCTTAATTCCGAATGGAGCCGAAAATTTCTGCTATTTGCCTCTTTCCGCTGACCCGGCTGAATCCTTTCTTCAAGAATTGATATCCAGTTCTGGCATCATAATTGGAGGCGGTGATACAGAAAGTTACAGAAGGTTTATTGTGGATAGTGAAACCGGAGAATGCATTAAAAGGATGTATATGAACGGTATTCCTGTAGCAGGCTTTTCGGCAGGCGCTCTCATTATCCCAGAGCATTGCATCATCCCTCCTATTGATACATATAAAAGACAGCACCTCTTTTTGAAAGGACTCGGGTTAATCAGGGATTGTGCCATAAGTGTCCATTTTACAAAGTGGAATGAACGGGGAAATCTAAAGGCAGCTGTATCAAAAACCAATGTCGCAACTGGTTATGGGATTGACGATAATGCAGGTATCTATTTTCACAATGAAATTCGGGCTGACAATGAGGGCAGCATACATATTTATAAAAATAGAACTTAAAAAAGCAAGCCTTTTGGCCTGCTTTTTTAGTTTAGCAATCAGTCCCCTGTTTGCTCCCGTTCCTTCTGCCTCTGTTCGATTTCAAATTCTTCGAGCATAGAAATGCGCTCCAGCATCGTTGGATGCCCATATCGGAAAATTTTCACAAGAAGCGGCGGATTCACCTGGCTTAAACCGGCACGTGTCAGCTCCTGAAATGTTTCTATTGCGGCTTTTGAATCCTTTGTCATTTCAATTGCATACCGGTCTGCCCTTGTTTCCTGATACCGCGAAACAAGATTGGATAAAGGGCTTGAAATAAAGAGCAGCATTGAAAGGATCATCAGAAATAGCGGCAGGGAACGTATATCATTTACAGCAGAAATTTTAAGGGCCCTTCCCCATTTATCAACTGCCTTCTCCATTAACTTGGCTGTCAGATAAAGTCCTAGCAATGAAAGCAGCAAGTATCCTCCAATTCCAATGTAAATATGCTTCTCAACGTAATGAGCCATTTCATGTGCCATGATAAACAGAATTTGATCTTCAGTTAATTTATTCAAAGTAGTGTCCCAAAGAACAATTCTTGAATTCGAGCCGATCCCTGTTACATAGGCATTCAGCGCATTCGTTTTCTCGGCCATATCGACCTCAAAAACATGTTCAGCCGGTATTTTAGCCTGAGCGGCCAAATCAAGAATTTTCGTTTCAAGTTCCTTATTTTTTAAAGGATAAAAGTCATTATACAGAGGGTCAATGACAACCGGCTGCAGAAACATCATAAATAAGGTAAATGGAACAGATAATAGCCACGCATAAAGCCACCATCTTTTCCTGCTCTTATTTATCAGCCAATAAAGAACACACACAATGAGAAGCATCCCCCCATAATTAACCCAAAAATCAATGAGTTCATCCTTCATCCACCCGCTGAAGCTCTGAGTTGAGATATTATACGTTTTAGAAAGCGAAAAACTGATATAGCTTAATGGCATCGTCGCAATAAAAGCGAAAAAAGAAAGCCAAATCAAATAAATTGCCGTTTGCAGAAATTTATATGGCGTTGTCTGTTCAGCCCATTTATTAAATGCCTTTGATAAACCAAATAAAAGAATAAATAAATAAAAGATCCACTCAAAAGGTGTAGAAATAAAAAACAGCAGGTTTCTAATTTTAGAATATTCCTCACTGAGCATCAGCTCCCTGCCGTTCAGGAAAGTTGCCGGATCAGCCCGTGACCCTTCATATTCAAAAGGCAGATTAGTGTCAGCAAAATAGAATAAATACCAATAAAAAAATAAGCCGTATACGAAAAAGGCCAGAGCCCCGTAAAAACCTAATTTCCGCGCCATCGAATTTCCCCCCTATGGTACAACCTTTCTATATTTAGTTTAGTATAAAAATCTGTAAATAGAACTATTTTGACGGGACAATCATTTCTTTCTGCACCAGCAGTGCTATTGAAAAAGCCGGTTCAAGGAAAGAACCGGCTAAAGAACATCCATCATTATCTTTTCTAAAACAAAAAAGAATATACAGATAACACAGCGATCGATCCAAGCACGACCACAATCACATTTGCGCCTAAAAAGGCTGCCAGAAAAGCTGCAGCTGCACCAAGCAGCCCAAACCAAATATCTTCATTTATAAACAGAATACCCGGAAAAATGAGTGCCCCTAATGTCGCATAAGGTACGTTCTTTAATATCCCCTGAACAAAGCCGGGAAGTTCTTTCCCCTTAAAAAGCACAAAAGGCAGCAGCCTTGGGATATAGGTAACTGCTGCCATCCCCACAATCATCCACACAATATGGCTACTCATGCTCCTGCCCCCTGTTCCTGCTTTTTACACTTTCAGTCCATTCTACTATTACAGCCGATAAGAGCGTGGACAAAACAATTGCCCAGCCTGTCGATAGCGTATTGGTCAAAGTGAAAATCGTGTTAAAAGAGGCTGCAAGTGCGGCAAGAAAAACAACTTTTGCACTCTTTTTCATAGATGGAACAAGGAGGCCGACAAACATGGCATAAAGTGCAACAGACATGCTTTCCTGCAAGGTTTGCGGAAGGCTCGCCCCAATAAGATGCCCAAGGCCCGAGCAAATGACCCAGCTTGCATATGAAACCGATATGAGCCCAAGCATATAGCCGCTTGTTACCTTTTCTTCACGAACTGCTGCAACTGAAAAGGTTTCATCCGTAATCCCAAATGATAACATTACTTTGTTGGCAGCCTGTTCATCATCCCACTTTTCATTAAGAGAGGTAGACATTAAAAAGTGCCGGATATTCACGATAAAAGTTGTCAAAACAATTTCAAATATGCCTGTTCCCAATGTAAGAAGACTCAGGGATATGTACTGTGCTGCCCCGGCAAATACGAGCAGACTCATTAAAGCTGTTTCACCAATCGTAAGACCGGTTGTTTTGGCAAGCAGCCCAAATGTTAAAGCAATGGGGGCATATCCAATCGCGATGCTGATTCCCGACTGCACCCCTTTTCTAACTTCACCGGAAGGCTTGCCGACTGCTAGTTCTGCCATTATACTCACCGCCTAAAAGATAATAAAAGGTTCTAAAAATTATACTATAATAGACTTAATATTAGAAGAATATGTTATCGCCCCATAACTAGTTCATCAAGCTTTAGTCTAATAAATTGTGATTTAACAAAAAAACGAACAGGGCATAAACCCTGTCCGGTCCGGAAGTCTAAATAAGAATGGCCTTGTCGCTGCTCATTTTCTCCCCGCGGATTTTCTGGAATTCTTCAAGAAGCTTTTCTACTGTCAGTTCTTTCTTCTGAGTTTCATTTGTTTCAAAAATAATTTGTCCCTTATCCATCATGATCAGCCTATTTCCCAGGTCAAGTGCCTGCTGCATATTGTGGGTCACCATTAATGTGGTAAGATTATAACTCTCCACAATCTCTTTCGTAAGGCTTGTAATCAATTCTGCACGAGACGGGTCTAAAGCAGCGGTATGCTCGTCCAGTAGCAATATGTTAGGCTCTGTGAAAGTTGCCATTAACAGGGATAGCGCCTGCCGCTCTCCTCCTGACAGCAGTCCGACTTTTGCTGAAAGCCTGTCTTCCAATCCTAGATGCAGCATCTCCAGCTTCTCCCTGAAAAATTCGCGGCGTTTCTTTGATACCCCTTGGCGAAGTCCGCGGGCTGCAGTTCTCGCATAAGCAATGGCCAGATTTTCTTCTATCGTCATGGAAGGGGCTGTTCCGGCCATCGGATCCTGGAAAACACGTCCAATTAGCCTGGATCTTTTATGTTCCTTCACGAGAGTGACATCATTGCCATCTACAAGCACTTCTCCCATATCCGGCATCAATTTGCCTGAAATCATATTCATAAGAGTTGATTTTCCCGCTCCGTTACTGCCGATGACTGTCATGAAGTCGCCTGGTTTCAGGTGAAGATTGATTTTGTGCAGAGCTGTTTTTTCATCTGGAGTTCCCTCATTAAACACTTTATGAATCTGATTTAATTGCAGCATACTGTTCACCACTTTTCCCGTAAGCATTCGTATTTTTCGCCTCTGCCAATCTCCGTCGCTTTCTCTGCTTCTCCTTTTGCTGCTGAATAAGCTTGGGCAGAATCAGCGCACCAATCACAATTACGGCTGTAATCAGCTTCATATCTCCTGTTTCAAGAAATTCCACTCTCAATGCAAGAGTTACGATAATCCGATATAAAATGGCTCCTCCAATGACAGCCAGTGTAGCTCTGACAATTGTTTTTGCACCAAAGATTGCTTCTCCAATAATTACGGATGCAAGTCCAATGATTATCATTCCGATTCCCATTCCAACATCACTGAATCCATTATACTGTGCTACTAATGCTCCTGAAAAAGCAACCAGTGCGTTTGAAATACCCAAGCCGGCTATCTTCAGGAGGTCAGTATCAGCAGAAAAGCTGCGGATCATCGTCTCATTGTCCCCTGTTGCCCGTATTGCCAATCCAATGTCTGTCTTTAAAAAAAGATCAATCAATATCTTTACAGCAAATGCCAAAACCAGCATCAGCAAAAGAATCCCCCAGGTTTTAGGAACAAAACTCATCCCTAGTGCTCCCAGCAGGCTTTGAATCGCCTGGTCAAATCCAAGTCCCTGCCAGAATGCTGTAATTTTTGTGATAGCCGTTTCCTCCGAAAGCAGAGGAACATTTGACTTACCCATTATCCTGAGATTGATAGAGTATAATGCTATCATCATTAATATTCCGGACAAAAGGGCATTAATTTTTCCCTTGGTATGAAGAAGGCCTGTAATACAGCCTGCTGCAAAACCCGCAAGTAGTGCTGTTATTGTTGCCAAAAATGGATTATATCCTCCTGTTATCATGACAGCAGCAACAGATGCACCTGTTACAAAGCTTCCATCCACCGTCAAATCGGGGAAATCCAATATTCTGAATGAGAGGTAAACGCCCAGCGCCATTAAGGCATAAATCGCACCTGCTTCAATGGAGCCAAAGATGGCAGTTGGCATAGTAATCTTCCTTTCTATTAGAAAAGCGCAAGCGCCATGCTCACGAAGTAACGCAGTTTAAGAACGCTGCGTCTTGTGGCAACGTCTGCATGACCCCCATTCTAGAGGCCCCAAGCACAAGACTTAGATTCATGGAAAGGCTTCCTTTGCCTTGACTTGTGGCCTTGAGCGGGGTGGCGCAGAAACTAGACTGTTTATCATGTAAAAAGCGTTATTTACTTGCTGACATTACTCCACAAATTCAGCAAGCTCGTTCCATTCATCTTTTAAGTCAATGCCCATTTCTTCTGCAGCCTCTTTATTGATTACCAGCTTTAGATTCTGCGGATATTGGACTGGAAGTTCGGATGGCTTCTTGCCTTCTTTTAAAACTTTTGCTGCCATTTCCCCGGCCTCATATCCGATATCTTCATAGTCAAATCCGTATGCAGCGAATCCTCCGCGTTTAACAGAGTCCAGCTCTCCCACGAAAAGCGGAATATCATTGTCGTTTGAAACCTGTATAACTGATTCCAAAGCCGAAACAACAGTATTATCCGTAATAATATAAATGGCATCTGCTTTTCCGACAAGTGATTCTGCAGCCTGTTTCACTTCAGAGGAATTGGATACTGTAGCTTCGGCCAATTTCATATCTGTGCCTGAAAGAGCTTCTTTCACCTTTTCAATCTGCACCTCTGAATTTTGTTCTCCGGAATTGAAAATAACACCCACTGTTTCAGCCTCAAACTGTTCATCTATAAACTTAACCATGTTAGGTATCGCATCAGGATGAGTATCTGTTGTTCCAGTTATATTTCCTTCTGGAGAATCCATTGATTTTACTAATTGCGCCCCAACTGGGTCAGTTACCGAAGTAAATACAATTGGTATATCCTTAGTTGCATTAAGTGCACTTAATGCACTTGGAGTAGAGTTGGCAAAGATCAGGTCTACCCCATCTCCTGCAAAGTTATTGGCAATGGACTGATTATTGTTCTGGTCCCCCTGTGCAATCTGGACATCATAGCTTGCTTCAATGCCAGAATCCTCTAATGCCTTTTTAAAGCCCTCAAGTGCCGCATCTAACGAAGGATGTTCGACGATCTGCGTAACTCCTATATTAATTGACTCTTTCTTTTCTTTATCCGAAGAGCCGGCTTCCCCATTTGTACTTTCACTTCCGCAGCCGCTTAGCAGTAGAGTTCCTATAAGACCTGCTGCAGCTATAGCTTTAATTGTTTTTACTTTCTCTAACATACTTGATGATCCCCCTTTTATCTCTGCTTTATCACTTTTATGCTTTTATGCTTTTATTCACTAAATTATATAGTCAATAGTTGCACGATTCAAGAAGTTTTTTAATAATTTTCTAAAAATTTATTATATTAATAAAAAACACCGCAAAAAATGCTGCGGTGTCCCTAACTGTTTATTCATTCTATTTCCCCTTAAACACAGGCTTTCTTTTTTCGGCAAAAGCTGTAAGGGCTTCTACTCTATCTTCCGTTGGGATAATGACTTCGTACGCCTTCCTTTCAATCTGCAGCCCAGTCTGCAAATCAACACCCATACCATGCTTTACAGCAAATTTAGCCTGCTGAAGAGCAAGCGGACCGTTATTAAGCATTTGTTCGGCAAATTCAAAACAATCATGCAAGAGATTATCCTTTTCGGTCACTTTAGTAAGAATGCCATATGCAAGCGCTTCTTCAGAAGTAAGCCTCTTGGCTGTAAGGATTAGTTCAAGGGCTTTAGCCTGGCCAACCAGTCTTGGCAGCCTTTGTGTACCGCCTGCACCTGGTATTATGGCTAAACTTGTTTCTGTAAGTCCCATGGAAGTTCCGGTAACTGCAATTCGGAAGTCGCAGGATAATGCCAATTCCATCCCGCCTCCGAACGCAAAACCATTTATTGCTGCAATAGTAGGCTGCGGGAGCTGATCAACCAGCGAAAAAACCTCACCTATTTTATATACATTTCTGCGTACTTCCTCATCAGATAGTGTCCTGCGTTCTTTTAAATCGGCTCCTACACTGAAGGCTTTTGCTCCTGCCCCTGTAAAAATCACAACGCGAACATCAGGGCTGGTGCGCAGTTTCTCAACTGATTCCTGAAGTTCCGACAAAGTTTCATAATTAAAAGCATTTAATGCATCAGGGCGGTTAATTGTAACGACCGCAATATGATCCTTTTTTTCGACCACAATAGAATTCATATGTATCTCTCCTCTTCCCTTTGCTATCTAATAATTCGATAAATTCCGCGAAAACCCTTTCAAATTCAGCAACTTCCAATGAAGATTAAAAAAGGACAGACATAAGTTATGCCTGTCCTTCAAAGCCTATTTAGTCTGAAGAACCTGATTCTTCAATGCCCTCCGCAAGATTTTTCCAGTTGTGTTCTTTGGAAGCTCCTCTAAAAACTCAATCGATGACGGCACTTTATATTTAGCCAGATGCTCTGCACAGTATGCGAGCAACAATTCTTCTGTCAGCCGGGGATTACTAGTTACTGCATAGCACTTTACCGCTTCACCCAGATTCGGATCTGGCACCCCTAATACAGCAGCTTCTACGATCTCCCCATGATTATAGAGCACCTCTTCGACTTCCCGGGGATATACATTATAGCCGCCGACTAAAATAAGATCCTTTTTACGGTCAACGATATAAAAATAGCCTTCCTCATCCCTTTTTGCAAGGTCTCCTGTATAAAGCCAGCCTTCGCGGATGGTTGCTGCGGTTTCTTCAGGCAGCTTGTAGTATCCCTTCATCACGTTAGGCCCGCGGACAATCAATTCACCTACTTCGCCAACAGAGACTTCCTCTCCCAGTTCATTTACCACTTTATTCTCGACATTCATAATGGATTGCCCGATTGAGCCTGCTTTACGCGGTTTATCCAGCGGATTGAAGCAAGTAACCGGCGAAGCTTCTGAAAGGCCGTATCCTTCCGAAACAATGACATTGAATTTTTTCTCAAAGCCATGAAGAAGTGCCACCGGCATTGCAGCACCGCCTGATATACACAACCTTAACGATTTCAGATCTTCCGGGCTGCCGTCTTCATACTGAAGAAGGAAATTGTACATGGTCGGAACTCCCGCAAAAACAGTAGGTTTATATTTTTGGGAGAGCCTAAAGATCTCTTTCGGACTAAATTTAGGGTCTATTAAAATAGTAGCCCCATTCATAAGAGGCGCATTGAGAGCAACCGTTAAACAGAAAACATGGAACATTGGCAAAGTAGTAATAACCCGGTCATTCTCGTTCATGTGTAAATAGTCACTGACATCCTTTGCATTGCTGTATAGATTTTTATGTGTCAGCATGGCACCTTTTGGCTTGCCGGTCGTACCCGATGTATAGAGGATAACGGCTGTTTCATCTTCTTCAAGTTCAGGGCCTTTAAACCCAGGATCTCCTGAAGCAATCAAATTTGTAAACGATTTCATTTTCGGGAAAGCCGATAAAGCTGACAAATCCTTTTCTGATGCTTGTCCCTGAGGAGTGTCACAAATAATAAAATGTTCCACCTTTGGAAGCACATCATGAATTTTTTCAATTAAAGGCACTAATTGATCAAGCGTGACAATCGCTTTTACATCACCATTATTTACAATGTAGGCAATTTCATCAGGTGTATAAATAGGGTTGATCGGTATAACAGTTGCTCCCAGCCGCAAAGCCCCATGAAGGCCGATGACAAAATGCGGTGAGTTCCCCAGTAAAAGAGCAACATGATCCCCTTTTTCCAATCCCAGTTTTGAAAGCCCATCCGCAAATTTGGATACAGCGCTATCAAGCTCCGCATACGTGCTTGACTGGTCCATAAAATAATAGGCAGTCTTATCGCCCATCTTAGTCGCCGTTTCATGCAGCTGCTGTGTTAAATTCATTTACACTCCCCCTAATATGAATGAATGATCATTCATTTTTATTTAATAAATTTTCTAAATATATTATATTGAAAGAAATTTTTGTATTCAAGTAGGAAAGCGAATCTTTTTACAGGCAAACTGCTCCACAAAACTTATACGAATAAGAAAAGCCGGCATTATGCCAGCTCTCAATCGTTAATACACCAGGTTGATAAATTCTTCTTTAGTCACATTTCCGAAGTAATGCTTAACTTCCACTCCTTCAAGAGCCTTTTCAATCTCTGACTTTTCATAGCGGATTCCTGTTAGCTTGTTTTCAATTTCACTAACATCACCAACCCCAAAGAAGTCTCCATATATTTTGCATCCCTCAATTTTTCCTTTGGTGACATTTAGTCTGATATCAATTTGCCCTACAGGGAAGCGATGAGAATGCTGAAGATCAAATTTAGGCGATCTTCCATAATTCCAATCCCAGTTTTGATAGCGCTCCCTGGACAGCTGATGAATCTTTTCCCAATCTTCATCCGTAAGCTTGTACTCAGGAATTTCATCTAAATCCCCAAAAATATTCTTTAGCAGTAAAGAGCGAAATTCTTCAACAGTGATTTTTTCATCCAGAAACTCCGAAATATTAGCAACCCGGCTTCGAATTGATTTAATGCCCTTTGATTCAATTTTATCCTTCTTTACCTTTAACGCTGAAACTACACTTTCTATTTCGGAATCAAACAAAAGGGTACCATGGCTAAACATTCTCCCTTTAGTGGAAAACTGGGCATTCCCCGATATTTTTCTGCCTTCTGCCATCAAATCATTCCGGCCGCTTAATTCAGCATTCACACCAAGCTTCTGCAAAGCTTCTGTAACTGGCTCGGTAAATTTTCGGAAGTTATGAAAGCTATCACCATCATCTTTTGTAATAAAGCTGAAGTTCAAATTGCCTAAATCATGATAAACAGCCCCGCCACCAGATAGCCTTCTGACAACATGGATGCCATTATTCTCAACGTACTCCGTATTTATCTCTTCCACTGTATTCTGGTTTTTCCCGATAATAATGGAGGGTTCATTAATATAAAATAGCAAATAGGTTTCTTCTATATCAAGATTTTTTAATGCATATTCCTCAATTGCAAGGTTAATTCTGGGATCTGTGATTCCCTGGTTGTCGATAAAAAGCATATGTTTTCCTCCTTAAAAAATATGGGACCATTGATAATCCGCTAAAGAAATTGGACCGGCATATTTAGTAGATGCCTCTTCCTTCAGCTTTCGCACTTCACCATAATGAGGCAAATGAGTCAGCAGCAAATTTTTCACCTTTGCAATGCTTGCCAATGTTCCAGCATCCAAGCTTGTCATGTGCCCTGCGTTCTTCCCGTTTTGATGACCATAAAAATTACACTCGCATATTAATAGATCTGCATTTTCGCTAAATGCCTCCAGCTCTTTCTTATAAGAGGTATCTGCCGTGTAAATAACGGAACTGCCGTCTGCTTCAATTCTCATTGCATAGCATGGCACAGGATGATTGGTTTTCAAAAAGCGAATTTGAAACGGTCCTGCTGTGAGAATTGCTTCAGGATCATAGGCGACACCTTTAGTAATATCCTTGTATGTAAGCTTGGCAAATTCGGGCTGGTCGAAAGAATGTCCGTAAATCGGCAGAGTATCTGTTTTTCTGCCCAAGAACCCCTGAATGAGCCTGGCATGCTGCAGTACTCCTATATCTGCAATATGATCTGGATGGTAATGCGATATAACCACCGCGTCTAACTCTTCTGGCTGAATAAAATTCTGCATTTTCGAAAGCACTCCGCTTCCGCAGTCGACCAGCAAATGAAAGCCTTCATGCTCGAGCAAATACCCGGAACTTGCCCCATCAGCTTTAGGGTAACCTCCCCAGCTGCCAATTACAGTTAACTTCATCACAAATTCCTCCTAATTAGAAAAGTGAATGCCGTCTGAAGCTATTACAGATAAATAACATCAGAATTTATGGGCTATATAGAATGAATGCTGTTTTTGCAAAGTTTGTTGCTTTTATAATTTATTTACTGAGTTGATTGCAGCGGAAGTTGCGAAACACCGTTGGAGCAGCTTCTAGCGGAAATCAATAGATAACATCGATAGCCGAAAAAACAGCAGTTTATTCGAAAAGAGCCTAAAAGAAAGCATAAACGGATTCGCTATAACTGGATAACCTGGCTTTCCTATGTCCAATATACTAGATTATGCCTATTTTTTCACTTTTTTAAAATTGTATTGAAACAGACGTTGACATAAAAACGCTGTTATAATACAATAGATTTAAATAATCGAACTATTTAGAACAAAAACACAAATTAGGAGGCTTCAACATGATTCAAAACATTATGGAGTTTTTCAGAAACCTGCCGGCAAAACAATGTTCAGAATGCGGGAAGTCAATCGAAGAGCAGCATGAATGCTACGGAAACAAGTGTGAAAAATGCATGGGAATGACAGATTTATAGAATAATATATTTAAAGCCAGCCCTGCAGGGCTGGCTTTGCTTTTACCTATAATCAATTTTGCTGCTCAAAAGCAGCTGCAAATCTCTTTTTGTGCATGGCAATAAAGTATATAAAGGATCCTGCAATAAACAAGGCTCCGAAGCTCAGGAGAATCACCGCATTTTCCCACATAAAATCAAAATTGCCGCTTGAAATAACTGCCTTAAAACCGGAAACAGAATAGGTCATTGGCAAATATGAACTGATTGGCTGCAGTGCATTAGGAATCAGCTCAAGCGGAAAAGTACCGGCACTTGTTGTCAGCTGGAGTATTAATATAATAATCGCAGCAAACCTGCCCGGATCACCCATGGCAGTGACAAAAAATTGAATAAGCGCTATGAAAGTCAGGCTGGTTAGGATAGTAAACAGAAGAAACAATGGTACACTCTGCACTTCCAGGCCTAGTCCCAGTAATAGTATCATCGCTGCAATGAGCCCCTGAATAATGCCTATTCCTGCTAAAACTCCAAACTTGCTTGCAAACCAGCTGAATCCTGAGCGTGGAACGCCAGCCGGTTCTCTAAGCGGGAAAACAATAGAAAGCAGCAGAGCTCCAACAAATAGACCAAGAGACAGAAAATATGGTGCAAACCCCGTACCGTAGTTTGGAACTTCTGTAATCTTCTCATTATCTATTTCTACCGGATTTGCCATCATATTAAAAGTTTTATCGCTGGCATCTACTGATGATGCATTTTCAGCGCCATCCGCTAATTTATTGGCTAATTCAGACGAACCTTCATAAATTTGTGAATTACCCTCAGCAACCTTACCTGCACCATCTTCAAGCTGTTTCGTGCCATCTGCAAATGCTGCTGAACCTTGTGTCAGTTTGCCAAGACCGCCTGACAAATCTGATGCACCTCCTGCAAGCCTGTCAGCTCCTGCCTGTGCTTCACCAAACTTCTGAGCAAATGTTTCCATTCCGGAACTGAAATCTTTATGGCCCTGTACCAGCTGAATAGAGCCTTTTTCGAGCTCGGATGTTCCTTGGGCAAGCTGATTTATTCCTTGCTGGAGCTGCATTTGTCCTGCATTTAGCTGACCTATTTTTTGGGACAGTCCGGCTCCGCCAGCAGATAGTTTACCGGCTGATTCGGCAAGCTGGGCTGATCCAGTCTTCAGCTGTGCAAGAACAGTCTGAAGTTCAGCCTTTTCAGGAGAACCTTCTGGAAGCTGCGATAAAATGCCCTGCAGCTTTTGTTCTAAAAGGGCAGTGCCTCCGCTGAGTTTTTGTGCTTCCGCTTGCCATTGCTCAAGTGATGAAGATAATGTATTTGCTCCATTTTCTAGCTGTTTGGTTCCATCAATCATACCTGGAAGTTTTTCTTTTACCATTAAAGTTCCTTCTTTTGTTTGTGTAACACCAGCAGAGAGGTTTTCACTTCCAGATTTAAGCTGATCAGACGCATTACTCAATTCCGACTGGGCTGCAGCCAGCTTGCCTAAACCTTCTGAAAGAGATTTAGCTCCTTTTGCCATTTCTTCAGAGCCTTTGCTTGCTGAGCTTACACCGTTATTGAACTCAATCGATTTATCGGCTAAAAGCTCAAGCTTCTCATGCAAGGTTCTGGAACCGTCCTTAAGATCAGCTGCTCCTTCACTGATTTGAAGGGCACCATCACTAGCCTGCCCAATGCCATCTGCCAATTCCCCTATTTTATCAAACATTGTTTCGGCATATGTCTCCGTTACTTTTTCTGATAGAGACGCTTTTATTCTTTCTATAGCTGTTTCTCCAATTTGAGCTGATAGAAAATTGTAGCTCTCATTGGGAACATAGATCAAATTCATTTTTTGCGGGTTGTCTTCCAGCAGAGTTGTTGCATTCTTGGAAAAGTTCTTAGGAATTTCAACCAGCATATAGTATTGCTGATCATTTAGATCCTTGTATGCTTCTCCTTTTTCAACAAATTGAAAATTAAAGTCCTTGCTTTCCATTAACTTATCAACAAGGTCATTGCCCAGCTGCAATTCATTTCCTTCCAGTACAGCACCTGCATCTTCATTAACAATGGCAACCGGAAGGTCATTTAATTGATCGTATGGATCCCAGAATGCCCACAGAAACATTCCGCTGTATAAAACCGGAATAAACATCACTGCGATAATCGGAATCAGCAGCTTTTTGTTTTTTATAATAGCTGATAACTCCCTAAATAAAAGTTTGTTTTTCATTGTAAATCCCTCCAAATTACTATATGACCATTTTTCTCATTTGGTCATCTTTCTGAAAAAATAGAGGACTATCTAGTTCGATAATCCTTTCATAATGTATTGCTCAAACAGAAGTGCTATTTTTTCTTTTTCCAAAGGTTCATGACGCTGTTCCCAATCAAAAATAAGAGCAATATACAGCTTAAGCATGACAAAGGAAGTCAATTCCGGGTCGCATTCCCGGATTTCTCCTCTTTCAATGGCAAGCGTAACTTTGTCTTTTACATACTTGATTATCGCATCCTCCAATTTCCCAATTACATCTGTAACAGCAGGAGTGCCCATTTCCTTCGCTTCCTGGAAAAGCTTAATTGTCAGCTGATGCTTCATGCGAAATTCAAGTATTTTATACAATCCCCGATGAACATTTTTATGAAAGGGCAAAGAAGGATCCAGCGCTTCATCTGCTGCACTTTTCATTTCTTTAATGAGCGTTTGGATAATTTCATCAAACAGCTCTTCCTTATTTTTAAAGAAATTATAAATAGTGCCTTTCCCAACATTTGCAAGCTTTGCAACCTGATCCATAGTGGTTGCTTTGTATCCAAAAAGAGAAAATGATTTTGTGGCTGCTTCAAGAATTTGCTGCTTCCGATCTGCTGACATATACTCACCTCTTAATAATGACTAAATGAACAATTTGGTCATTAGTACAAAAAGTAATTTATCATACTCTGTTTTAAAAAGCAACCTGAATTAAATGGCCAATTTAAAAAGCTGTCACACACGGACAGCTTTTAGCTTGTTGCTTTGCAAGTATTCTAATATATTTGTAGCTGCCTCTTCTGCCTGGTCTATGCAGTCAGGAACACCAAGACCATCAAATGAACTTCCTGCCAGAAAAATGCCCGGCAGCTTATCCTGCGCCTGTTTCTTTGCTAATCGGACGCGCTCTCTATGTCCAACAGTATACTGAGGCATTGAATCCTTCCATCTCGTTACATAACTAAAATCAGGATTCATTGTAATATTCATGGTTTTATTTAAGTCATCAAGCACAACTTTAACAATTTGATCATCTGACAGATCCACAACTGCTTCATCGCCATCTTTGCCAACGTAACAGCGCAGAAGCACTTTGCCTTTTGGGGTAGAGTGAGGCCATTTCTTATGTGTCCAGGTACAGGCAGTAATGGTGTAATCACTGTGACGTGAGACAACAAATCCTGTTCCGTCTATATCCCTTTCAATCGCTTCCTCCGGAAAAGCAAGAGCTACGGTTGCTACTGAAGTGGAAGGCATTTCTTTAAACTGCTCAAAAAGTCCCCAGCCGGAGAAAATGCTGCACAAAGAATGGTGGGGAACAGACATAACCAGGCAATCTGCCTTAAGCTTTTCTCCTCCATTCATTTCAACGGTATAGCTTTCGCCATTCTTAATAACCGATTCTATGCGATGGCCCTTCAGTACAGTCCCGGGTTCAAGCTTGCTCTCAAGAGCATCGACAAGTGATTGAAGCCCGGATTTGAAAGTAAGAAACATTCCTTCTTTGCTCTTGCTGTTTCCAGGTTTCGGGCGAGGGCCTGCAGCCTTCTTCATTCCCAGAATTAAACTTCTATACTTCTGCTCAACCTGATAAAACTGCGGGAAAGTGGCCATAAGGCTCAATTGATCAATATCGCCTGCATATATGCCAGAGAGAAGCGGTTCAATCAAGTTATCGACAACTTCGTCACCAAGCCTTCTTCTAAAAAAGGCACCGAGAGACTGATCAGTGGAAGGATTAGAGCGCGGCAGCACAAAATCCGCCGCAGCCCTTGCCTTTCCTGCGGGAGAGAATAAGCCCGTTGTAATAAAGGGAGCAATTTGTGTCGGGATGCCCATGATGGATCCGCCAGGCATTGGATATAAACGCTGCCTGACGAGCACATAGGACTTGCCGGATGTATTTCTCACAAGTTCCTTTTCCAGGCCTGCTTCCCTGGCAAGACGCGATGCACTTTGCTTACGGGCCAAAAAGGAATCCGGGCCTTTTTCAATCACAAAACCGTCTCGTATTATCGTTTGAATCTTGCCGCCAAGTCGATGTGATGCCTCTATGAGCTTAACATCCAAAGCCAGGCCTTTTACTTTAGCTTCCTTCTGCAGATAGTATGCTGCAGCAAGACCCGTAATTCCTCCTCCGGCTACAATAACTTTCTGTTTCTCTCCCTGCACGGTAAATCGCCTTCTTTTCTAATTTTTTGCCCGATTGGTTCAGCTAACACTCAGTGGCGGGATAGCCACCACTGAGTGATGCTTCACTTTATCTATTAAGCAATTTAAAAATGGCATCTGCCATGGCATCAATGAACTCAGGCTGAGAATTTGGCATTTCAGGGCGGTAATAGCTTGCTTTCAGCTCATCAGTGACGACTTTGCATTCAAAGTCGTTATCGTAGAGCACTTCAAGATGATCTGACACAAAGCCTACTGGTGTGTAAACAAATGCCTTGTAGCCTTTATTTTCATATAGATTTCTAGTTAAATCCTGCACATCAGGCCCAAGCCATGGCTCAGGTGTGTTTCCTGCACTTTGCCAGCCGACAGCATAATTTTTGACACCTGCCTGTTCTGCTATGAGGTCAGCTGTTTCCTGGAGCTGATGCGGATATGGATCTCCTGACTGCAGAATCTTTTCGGGCAAACTATGTGCTGAAACAATTAACACTGCTGATTGTTTTTCGTCAGCAGGCATTTTAGCAAAGGTTTCCTTTACCCGATCAGCCCAATATTTAATAAACTTAGGCTCTTTGTACCAGCTTTCAACAGATTTTATTTCAGGACCGCCAAGCTTTTCGGCTTCTTCTTTAGCTCTGCCATTATATGATTTTACGCTGAAAGTTGAGAAATGTGGTGCAAGAACAATGCTGACAGCTTCCTCAATCCCATCCTCATGCATTTGTTTAACCGCATCTTCTATGAAAGGTTCAATATGCTTTAATCCAATATACATTTTGAATTCATACACATCCTGAATCTCATTTAAATGCTGTTCAAGTTTTTCAGCCTGATCTTTAGTAATTTCCGCAAGCGGCGATATTCCGCCAATCGCTTCATACCTGCTTCTTAAATCCTCAAGCATTTCCTCAGATGGCTTTCTTCCCCTGCGGATATGTGTATAGTAACGCTCAATGTCTTCTTCCTTATAGGGAGTTCCATAAGCCATTACAAGTAAACCCATTCTCTTCTTACTCATGTCATCCACCTCAATTTCTTACTGTCTCCAGTTTTTATTGTGCCAAAGAACATATCTTTTACCAAAACTAAATGCTCAGGAGCAATATACAAGTGCAGCATGCTCTCGCTTAAAATAAGCGGGAAGCTACCTGCTTAATTTAGAAGCGGAATATTCATGAATAAAAGCAGTTAATTTCTTTAATGTGTCTGGGTTGACCTCCGGAAAAACACCATGCCCAAGGTTAAATATATAACCCGGCTGAGCCATGCCCTGATCAAGAATTGCTTTTGCTTTTTCCTCAATAACCTCCCAAGGGGCAAGAAGAATTGCAGGGTCAAGATTGCCCTGAACAGTTTTGGTGATTCCATTTTCCCTTGCCTCCTGAATTGGAAGTCTCCAATCAAGCCCCACTACATCCAGCGGCAGATCGTGCCACTCCAAAGCCAGATGGCTTGCGCCTACACCGAACATAATCAGCGGAACATTCTCTTCTTTTAAGGAAGAGAATATACGATTCATTACAGGCTTAATAAAATAGCGGTAATCCTCTACGTTTAGTGCTCCAACCCATGAATCGAAAATTTGGATGGCTTTTGCACCGGCTTTAACCTGGGATTTCACATATGTAATAGTCATTTCCCCAAGCTTATCCATTAAAGCAAACCAGGCTTTAGGTTCTGCATACATGAAGGCTTTTGTTTTGTTGTAATTCTTTGATGGTCCGCCTTCAATCATGTAACTTGCAAGAGTAAATGGAGCTCCTGCAAAACCGATCAGAGGAACATTCAGCTGCTCTTGAGTAAGAAGCTTAATAGTATCCAGGACATAAGGAACGTCCTCTTCCGGATTGATTTCGCCGAGTTTCTCAACATCTGCTTTGGAACGGATTGGATTTGATATAACAGGGCCAATTCCAGATTTAATTTCCACATCCACCCCAATGGCAGGAAGCGGAGACATAATGTCCTTATAAAGAATGGCAGCATCATTGTTATATTGCTCTACCGGAAGCCTTGTTACATAAGCACAAAGTTCTGGCTGATGCGTAATTTCAAATAGGGAGTATTTTTCTTTAATTGCTCTATACTCAGGCTGCGAGCGTCCAGCCTGGCGCATATACCATACAGGAACATAATCTGTATGTTCTCCCCTTGCTGCCTTCAGAAATGTATCATTAAATGAGTTAGTCATTAAATATTATCCACCTTTCAAGACTTGTCTGCGTATTATTGTAATATATATGTAACCAAATTAGAAATTTCGAATCTCTATCCTTTATGACTATATCCTTTTTTCTCTGTTTTTGTATAGATTTGAATGCCAAATGTCAAAAAATTGACGTTTTTAATTGTCTAAATAAGGGGAAATTGGAGATGTAGCGATAGGCCCTTTTGTATAAAACGATTTTTTCACCTATTAATGTTGCCCATTGATTGCAGCGAAGTGATGCTCACTTCAATCAACTCTATAAATTAAGATGCAAAAACCAGAAAAACATTCGAAAACTGCCTAAGAATGTCAACACAAATTAAATATAATTTAAAAAAGCAGAGCTAATAACTTAGGTTTATTAAAATTTAGCCCCAAAGATAAAATATAAAACTAATTTAAGTGGAGTGATAAAAATGAAGATATATATGGCCAGAGGAACTTATGATTACTTGAAGAGTATTGAGGAAAAGCACCCTGAAGAAATCATGGTTACAATGCAGAATACTGATAGTGCCTTATTAATTCATGAAACTTCAGGATCCTCTGTATTTAAAGAACCCCGTTCCTATGACGTCATTGATTCGTCCGGAACATTCACTGATGCAGGATTTGCAGTCCTGAACAATATACCTGTTACAGATGAAGGCAGACCACTTTTTGAGCACCGGTTTAAGAACAGGGCCGGACTGATCGAAAAGGAACCCGGTTTTGCAGCAATCCGGGTTTTGCGGCCACTTGAATCAAACACCTACATCATTCTAACATTATGGCGCGATGAAAAATCCTATAAAAACTGGCAGAATTCCAATGCATATGAAAAAGCCCATGAAAAGCGCGGAACAGAAAGCGGCATTGATAAGACACCGAATATCTTCTCCAGTCCTTCGTATGTAACCCAATATTATATCCCTGCAGAAGAATGATAAGAAACGCGATGGAGATAGCAATTACCGGAGTTCCATCTTACCTTGTAAAAAAGGGTGAGCCCTTATAGCTCACCTTTTTTTCGCCTGCTTTTTTATGATTCCATTTCGGTTGGCATAGACGGCTGCCTGTGTACGGTCAGTAACACCCAGTTTGCTGAGGATATTGCTTACGTGGGTTTTGACTGTTTTGATGCCAATGAACAATTCTTCGCTGATTTCCTGGTTTGTCATCCCTTCCCCAATGCAGAGCAGGACATCAAACTCCCTTTCAGTTAAATCGTCATGAGGCTTCCTTTCTTTTTCCCTGAAACGGCTTACCATTTTTCCGGCAACCTTTGATTCAATGACAGGTTCACCCAATGCAGCTTTCTTAATGGCATTTACAACTTCAACAGCATTGGCCGTTTTCAGCATATAGCTGAAGGCACCCGCTTCAATGGCCGGGAAAACTTGTTCATCGTCGTAAAAGCTGGTTATGATAATAATCCTGCATTCGGGAAAGCTTTTCAAAATCTCCCTTGTTGCTTCAATTCCATTCCCGTTTTCCATCAGGAGATCCATTAATACGATATCCGGCCGCTCTTTCAGTACAAGCTTTACAGCTTCATTTCCACTGCCTGCTTCCCCAATAACCTCTATGCCAGATTCAGTTGCCAAATAAGAAATAATTCCCCTTCTTACCATTTCATGATCATCCACAACTGCTACCCTGATCATTTCAGCTTCTCCCCTTTTGCCGGAATTTTTATATCTATATAAGTACCTTCGTTTTCCTTGGATCGGACTTTGAATATTCCGCCAACTTCCTCGCAGCGTTCCCTCATTGTTTTAAGCCCATAAGAAGTAATTCTCTCTTTATGAGGATTAAACCCTTTTCCATTATCTGCAATAAATAGATAGACGTAGTCTTCTTCTTCAGTTAAGGTTACTGTTATCTTTTCTGCTTCCGCATGACGGAGCACATTAGATAAAGCCTCCTGGACAATCCGGAACAAATGCTCTTCTGCAGCTTTTGAAAGGTTCTCAATTTCATCAATGCTTGCCTGAAATTCAATGTTTGTTTTTGCTTTTAACTCCTGTATCAGCTTAATAATTCCATCACATAGCCTGTCATTACTCAGCTGCACAGGCCTGAGATGGAGGAGAAGCGCTCTCATTTCTCCCTGGGCTTTCGCAGCGATTTCAGAGATTTCATTTAACTGCTCTCTTGCTTTATTACTATCTAAATCAAAAACCCTCAGGGCTGCTGAAGACATCATGCTTAATGCGAAAAGCTGCTGGCTTACCACATCATGCAGATCCCTGGCCAGGCGTTGTCTTTCTTCCATTACAGCTGCTGAATGGGCTGTTTGTGCCAGTGCAGACTTTTCATCAGCAAGCCGCTGCATGGAAAAAACCTGCTCCTGTATATTTTCGGCCAGCTGATTCAGTTCATCTGATATTAATCCTATTTCATCTTTTTCATAAGAACTCATCCGGTCGACATACTTGCCGCTCCTTAGTGTCGAAACAAATAATAAAATATCACCAAGCCGCCCTTTTATTAAGTAGCTGCCCTTGAGCCCAAAATAGGCACCCGTAAGCAGTAATACTGTTAAGACATACAAAAACAGCCAGAAGGTGCTTTTAATTGTCATTGGCGATTCAGAATTATAGAATAGATACACCTGCAATCCGACAAAAAAGATTAATGAACTTATAATGGCCATCATAATAAAGCTCTGGACAAACCAATACCTAATTCCGGTTTTCATCATCTTTTACCCCTATACCTTATCGATCCGAATGGATCCAATTTTTACTTGTACAGCGATTTTCAGCTTTCTTGATGCTTCATCATAACCAGGCGACTTATAACGAAGGCTGCGGTGGATATCACCTGTCTTTTGATCAAAAATGCGGATGTCTCCTATATTAATATTTGACTGGATCATCACCGGAATGTTTTCGGGAATGATCATTTTCACATCCCCAATCCACCCTCTCACAATGACTGGAGTCTCCTTCTCCGGGATAAAAGCTTTGCTGAAATCAATAAAATAATCACCGATCATCGTATATAAATCCATTGGCTCCAGAGACCAATTCGGCTGTTTAAAATCTACATCTCCAATTGAAAAGCCTCTTATATTTTTAAGTGGCTGAGGGCTTTCATATTTTGAGATATTAATAATTTTCTTCCCCTCTGAAACCTTGTCTTTCCCATAAATATCTGACGGAAAATCCTGCTCAAAGTGTATTTTTAAACGATCTTTTTTCAATAAAATATTAATCCCGATAAAAATAAGAAACAGGGGCCAGAGTTTCCAAATTTGCAAAAACCTGAATTCAATTACTCCGAACCGATCAAGGATTAATAGAGATGAAAATACGATTAGAAATAACCCGGGAAACATTCCGCTCCGGCTTTTATTCAGTATGTATGACAGCAGGTAATGACACCCTGCAGCCAGTAGGATAAAGGGGTAAATTACGACAAATACCTCTTTTATTTCCAAGGAAATGACACCTATGTTCATAAGAAGAAGCAAAACTCCAACAGCTGATAAAGTGATCGCGAAGATTATTTGATTAACTGACCTGTATCTCATAGGCTTCCCTTCCCTCTTTTCTCCCATCTTTTATTCGCTAATGCCGAAACATTTTCCCCCTGTACATTCATTTTATCAGTCAGCAATTATATGGAATCATTCCCCGGTGTGTTTCAGCCTCCTCCTCAGGACGGATTCAATTTATATCACCATTTATTTCTTTCCGTCATATTCTGTACTACATTCCGAATCGGGTGATTCGCCTAAATCGGCGCTTCTCTTATGGAATTTAGAAAGGGGGAAAACCAAGTGGGAGTTGAATTGACAGCCATCCATTGGATATATGTTCTTTTTATTCTCTTCATCATCGGCTTTATGGTTATGAAGAGAGATACAACGCTTGTCTGTATTGCGGGGATCTTTTTAATTGCCATTACGGCTACTGGCTCCTTAAGCGGTTCGATAAGCAGTATATTTACCAGTTTTATATTTGCGATAACAGAACTTCTTTCAACTATACTTGTTATTTCAATTATAGTCGCCATGAGCAGGACACTGACTACTACCGGAATTAATGATGTCATGATCTCTCCTTTTACCAGATTAATCAGAACACCAGCACTTGCCTACTGGACGATTGGGATATTGATGATGGTTATCTCCTGGTTTTTTTGGCCATCTCCTGCAGTTGCCTTAATGGGGGCAGTACTGCTCCCCGTAGCCATTCGGGTAGGATTACCTGCTTTGGGTGTAGCAATGGCCATGAACCTGTTCGGTCACGGAATCGCACTTTCCGGAGATTATATAATCCAGGCTGCACCGAAGTTAACAGCCGACGCAGCTGGTCTTCCTGTAGGCGAAGTCATATCAGCCAGTGTTCCGCTTGTTATTATTATGGGTGCAGTCACGACTATTACTGCTTTTTATCTTATCAAGAGAGATATGAAAAGCGGCAGGCTGACTGCAGATACGGGACTAACTGGGGAATCACCAGCTGAACTTCAGGAAGATGCCAGTCAAAAAAATCTGCTTTCACTTAAACAAAAGCGCTTTTTTGCATTATTGATTCCAATCTTATTTGCTGCTGATGTTGCAGCCATGTTTGCATTGGATCTTCAGGGGGGGGACGCAACTGCTTTGGTCGGCGGGACATCGATATTTATTCTTCTGCTGATTACGCTCGCTGCCCATCGTAATAAGGGCCTTGAAAAAACAACAGCATATCTGATTGAAGGCTTCCAGTTTGGATTTAGAGTATTTGGGCCTGTCATTCCAATTGCAGCTTTCTTTTATCTCGGGGATGCCGGATTTTCTCAGATGATAGGAGACTATCTGCCAAAGGACTCTCATGGAATCGTTAATGATCTTGGTGTGGGGCTGGCATCGGTTGTTCCTTTGAGCAAAGAGGTAGGCGCCATAACGCTGACTGCCGTTGGAGCTATTACGGGGCTTGACGGATCCGGTTTTTCCGGCATCTCACTCGCTGGCTCCATTGCGAATCTATTTGCAACAGCTATCGGCACAGGTGCTGCAACCTTAACGGCTCTCGGGCAGGTAGCCGCCATCTGGGTTGGCGGTGGTACACTGGTTCCCTGGGCGCTTATTCCTGCAGCGGCAATCTGTAATGTAGATGCTTTTGAATTGGCCCGCAGGAACCTGCTTCCGGTCACAATCGGCTTAATTGTTACAACTATTGCAGCCATTTTCCTCATTTAAATGAGTAAAGAGACTATCGGGCGATAGTCTCTTTTGTTGTTATACTGATTCCTGCTCATATGAATTCCTTCTGAACATTGATTGTAATGCCGCGTATAGAAAAATTGACATGACAACCAAAATATAACCTCCTGCAAATCCGGCTGCAACATCAGATGGATAATGTACACCCAGCACAATCCTGCTGATTCCCATCAGAAAAATCCAAATGCCGGCTATAATCGCCGTGATCCATTTCGCTGACGAAGACTTCAGCTCATTAATAATAAAAAAGGCAATTAACGTATATAAAATCATCCCAATCATCGCGTGTCCGCTCGGAAAACTGAAACTCGCCACATCAACCAGATGCTCCTGTTTAGGGCGCGGCCTTCCAACAGCCTCTTTCACCCACTTATTTACTTCATTACCTGCTGCAACAGCAAAAACAAGAACTGTCATCCCTTCATAGTTCCTATACTTAAGCCAAAGCAGCAATAGGAATGCCAATGTAATAATCCCCACACCGATTTTACTCCCCATTTTGTCCAGGACTTCGAAAATAGGATGAGCGCTTTCACCAAACAAACCTGGAAAGAATTTTGAAAAATAACGGTCAAAGCCTAGTGGTTGCCCGTTCATAACGGCTACAAGAAAATAAAGAAAAACAATTGCGGATACAGCCAGAAAAAAGTATGCCCACTTAGATTTATGTATTTTCAACCTTACTGATACCTCCCCACTTTTTTCTTAACTTATAGTATTACCTCTTCTTCCCTTTTATTAGGTTTTGTTTGCAGATTAAACATTTTCCCCTTTATTCAATTAAAGAATGTTATAATAATGAAAAAATTACGTCGATAGGAGCGGGTAAAATGACTGAAACATTATTTAAAAAACTGGAAAGCTATTACGATGAAATGGTTTCCATTAGGCGCTATCTTCACCAAAACCCTGAACTATCCTTTAAGGAAGAAAAGACGGCTCACTATATCAAAACCTATTATGAAAATCTGGGAATAGAGGTTCGAGGGCATGTAGGGGGAAATGGAGTGGTTGCCAGGATTCATGGGAGTAAACCCGGAAAGACCATCGCTTTGAGAGCCGATTTTGATGCACTGCCTATCCAGGATGAAAAGGATGTCCCATATAAATCACTTGTACCCGGTGTTATGCATGCCTGTGGACATGATGGTCACACGGCCACATTACTTGTACTGGCGAAGGCGCTCAATGAACTTCGGGAAGATTTAGAAGGTACATATATCATGATTCATCAGCACGCCGAGGAATATGCCCCAGGCGGAGCGAAATCGATGATTGAAGATGGCTGCCTCGAAGGTGTCGATGCCATTTTTGGTACTCACCTATGGGCATCAGAACCAACAGGAAAAATTCAATATCGGGTTGGTCCATTTATGGCGGCGGCAGACAGGTTTGAAGTAACCATCCAAGGAAAAGGCGGGCATGGTGCACAGCCTCATAAAACTAAAGATGCGATTGTAACGGCTTCCCAGCTGGTAGTCAACCTTCAGCAAATCGTCAGCAGAAAAGTAAACCCAATTGACTCTGCAGTTGTAACAGTTGGATCCTTTGTGGCTGATAACGCATTTAATGTCATTGCAGATAGAGCAAAATTGATTGGTACTGTCCGCACATTTAATGAAGAAGTCCGCAATAATATTGAAGAGGAAATCGAGCGCATAGTCAAAGGTACATGCTATACAGCAGACAGTAATTATGAGTATCAGTTCCATAGAGGCTACCCTGCTGTTGTGAACCATAAAAGAGAAACCGAATACCTGGCTGAACTGGCAGGTGAAATTGGTGAAGTCAAATGGATAGAAGAGACAGACCCTGAAATGGGCGGTGAAGATTTCGCATACTATCTGCAGCATGTGAAAGGCACCTTTTTCTTTACCGGGGCAAGGCCTGAAGGTACATTAGAAAATTACCCGCATCATCATCCAAAATTTGATATCGATGAAAAAGCCATGTTAATCGCAGCCAAAACACTGGGAGCAGCAGCTTTAAATTATCACAGCTATCAGGAAAGCAAGGACTCTGTTGAAATAGGACAATAACCAGAGGCTTGAGAGTGTGCCGGGTGACTGGCCCATTTTATGGTCCTGCTTTATTAGCCGATTTAAGTTTAGCGTAATGAATCACATTTATCTCAAGCAAAATATTAAAAACAGCCCCAAGCCTAATCTGGCCTTGGGGCTGTTTTTAATATCCGCAGACGATAAGCATTTTTAGCGGTTTCTCCTAAGTGGTCAAGCAAATTATAGTTCGCATATGCCCCAACAGCAGCACCAATGCCCGGCACTAGCTGTAGCATTTTAACAAAATCAATATAATCCCGGTATTCCTGCTGAAATACCTTCCAGTCCATATCAGCCAGTGCTTCTTTCCGCTCATCCCATTCTTCAATCAGCTTTAGTGTCTCTTTCCTTTTCTCATCACTGGAAAATGCAAGCTGAAAGACGTGCAGGAGAAACAGGCGCTCTTCATAATCATTAGTATCAAATCCATATATGGAGGCAGATTCAAAAAGAAATTTCATCTTAATGCTCAGCAGCAAGGGAAAATCAGCAAGACCCAGGAGTATTCCCCCTGCCCCGGTTCCGGCACCTTCAACAGCGGCTGTTTTGCGGTAGGCTGAAATCTTCTCTTCAAGCATGTGATCCATCATTTCCAGGCTGCGGCCGGAAGATTGGTTCTTTCTTGTAAATGCATTTGATCCAACCAATGTTGCCTTTACCATATTTTTTATGCTGTCTGTGATAATTTGATGAGCCTTTTCAGGTATGATACTATTCACCTTTGTTTGAGCTTTTTTTGAAAGGCGGTTTAGCAGACTGGATCGCTTGTTAATCCGTCTTTTCCATTCTTCAATCTCATAATATGCCTTTAATTCATAGTCCCTCATTTTTACAACCTGCCTTTTTTCAGGATGACTCTATATACGCATGAAAGACAGTAATGGTTTCAATTTACTCTCAGCTGCCTGCCAGCCGTTTCTGAATATAGAAATGAGTATATACGTATGCAAATAAAACTCCAGCGGCTAAAGCCAACAGAGAAGCCAGCCAACCGCCCTTTGCCATTACAGCCAGCGATAATATGAGTGCCTGCACATAAAGTATTCCTGTCAGCAGCTGCTTAAAAGACTTCTCCTTGATATCCGCTTTAACTGGATATAAATTCACCCACAGCTTATCCTGATAGTGATTCCATAACGGCACCAGCTGAAAGCCGGTCAAATACATGATCAGCGGAACAAGCACGATTTGTCCCATTCCGTATGAAATTAAATAAATGGCTCCAGCTCCAATTAGAGTTAAACGAATAAATAAACCAAAATAATCACCGGAACGGAGAAATGTACGGACATATAGGTTTTTAAAAGTTGCATCCTGCCTGAAAGGAATACCTGAAAGCAGCCAATCAAGCCACTTTCGTCTTTTTACGCGGTCCTTCAGCTTTGGAACATCTGTAAACATATTGGCCAGCCTGTAGAAGGACGTCATTCTTCTCTCTTCCTGCTCAATCAAATACTCCCACTTTAATCCTTTATTCCTGGATTTCATGCTGAAGAACAAATACAGCAGGATTAAGAGCACACCAGGCGCCAATATAAAGATAGTGGATGCGCCGCTGAAAAGGAAATATAAAAACACAGCATTTACAGCATAACGGACGCATGCATCCAATAGGTGCACGCTTGTTTCAATATAATATTGTATCTTCCAGCGAATCAGCAAATTGATTATCTTTAACGTCAAAAGGATCATCAGAAAGGGTAAAAATAATTTAAAATTGCCATCAT
The DNA here is from genome assembly GCF_059758675.1 of Cytobacillus sp. GQ23. Taxonomy (NCBI): domain Bacteria; kingdom Bacillati; phylum Bacillota; class Bacilli; order Caryophanales; family Bacillaceae; genus Cytobacillus; species Cytobacillus sp. GQ23. Next base: position 66,087 of record NZ_JCAXER010000015.1, on the reverse strand, counting down.
TCACCGCTGCATATAAGGGAATAAAAACTCCCAGACCCAAAACAAGAAGATATGCATGCACAAAAAAGCTGACTAGCAATGACCGTATAAAATAACCGGAAAGCCTGTCTTCAAGCGGCAGCAGAAAAATTTTGTCTGCCTCAGAAAAGAAGGTATAAATCGGGCTGTATGTAACAATAAGAGCTAAGATAGCGGCCATAATCACGGCAGCAGGGAAATCATTGGGCAGGGTTTTTATCCACTCCTGATAATAAAAAGCGGCCGTTCCCAGAAGAAACAACATGACAATGACAATATGGCCATTAAAAATATAACGGAGATAGCGTGAAAGCTCTTTAAAGGTTCTCCCGAATCTTTCCTTCCATAATTGTTTTTCATTAAACATAATCTTCTTCCTTTGTCAGCTGGATATATAAATCATCTAGGGTTGCTCCCGGCATTGCAAATTGCTGCTGAAGCTCCGCTAAGGTCCCCTTCGCCCGTACTTTGCCCTCATGTAAGATTACAAAGCGATCACAATACCTTTCAGCTGTTGCAAGAATATGAGTGGACATAAGAATGCCGGCTCCGCTTTCTTTCATTTTTTTCATCAAATCAAGAAGTGACTGAATGCCAAGCGGGTCTAAACCTACAAATGGTTCATCGACTATGTATAATGACGGCTGCACCAAAAAAGCGCACATAATCATTACTTTCTGCTTCATCCCTTTAGAAAAGTGAGACGGAAACCATTTCAGTCTTTTTTCCATTCTGAATTCCTTCAGGAGTGTTTCCACTCTTGGTTTATACTCTGTTTCAGACATACCGTATGCCATGGCTGTAATACGCAGATGCTCTTCAAGTGTCAGTTCATCATACAAAATCGGGGTTTCCGGAACAAATGTGAATTGCTTGCGATACCCTTCCTTATCCTTAAGGAATTGCATACCATTGATTGTTATTTCGCCATCCTTCGGTTCCATTAAACCAATTACATGTTTGATGGTCGTACTTTTTCCGGCACCATTGAGGCCAATCAGACCAACGATTTCATTTTCTCCCACCTCAAAGGAGACATCCTTTAAGACCGGGTTCCTCGTATAGCCGCCGGTAACATTTTTAATTTCAAGCAGCGCCATTCTCAACGTCCTTCCTACTCTATATAAGTCCATTGTAAAAAAAGCCAAAGTAAATTGTCCAGTACGGGAAAAATTCCTGTATATAAATCACGATGCTGGACATTCTAATCTATGAAGGGGAAACAAATCATTTGAACATCATTCAGATGATCAAAACTTGAAATGAGGTGTCTGTCGCAGACAGTTTCCTTTCAGTATAAGCTTCCTAACGTTCCTAATAAGGGGATGGTTGCATTGCACAACCTGAAGATCTTAAACACTTGATCGCTTTACCCGAAAGTGGTCACTAAGTCATTTTTTAAATGAGGTGTTTGTTAAAGACTATCATCCATGCTTTATACGCCTATAAAAGCATATAAAGAAAATAAGGGGATGGTCCGATTGAACAAAGATCGATTTTCTCTAGATATGAACACAATTCATTCATAAATGAGGTGTTTGTTAAAGAGAATTTAACCTGAATCAGAAACGTTTTAATAGAAGCGACCCCTTCACAAGGCAGGATTCCAAGCGGATCCTGCCTTTTATTGTTGTTTTCGTTTAGCGATGGGATGCTCAAAGGAACGCGGGGCGGGCAGTTATGCCTGCTCGGAGCCACATCTGTCCCGCTATTCCCGCAGGACGTTGAATAAGCTTCCTCGAGTACACACCGCAAGAAAGTGCGAATGCATTTTCAAGGATCTCGCACATTCCGCTGCAATCCCCCCAGTAAAATTAATACAAATAGCAGCAACCTCTGCGAAAACAGCCTTATTTTATAAATAAGACAATGCAAAATCCTCCTTTTGCTTTTTGGTTTTTTGGGGGATATGGTAGAATTGTGAAAAAGATATTTGGTTAGGAGCTGACATAATGAACGATTGTATCTTCTGTAAGATAATCAATGGCGAGATTCCTTCAGCCAAGGTTTATGAAAGCGAACATGTGATGGCATTTCTGGATATCAGCCAGGTCACAAAAGGTCATACACTTGTCATTCCGAAAGTACATAAAGAAAACTTATATGAAATGGATGCAGAAACTGCACGGAACTACTTCGAAGCCGTTCCGGAGATTGCAAGGGCGATCAAGGCCGAATTCGATCCAATTGGCTTAAATTTAATTAATAATAACGGTGAACACGCCGGACAGACCGTTTTCCATTTCCACTCCCACCTTATTCCCCGCTATGGTGAAGGCGATGGCTTAGGGGTTGTGTGGAAATCACATCAATCTGATTATTCAGCTTCAGATCTAAAGGATATCTCTGATGCCATAAAAAAGCACCTTTAACCTATTGTTCCTCCTGTTTCTGCAGGGGGAATTTTTATTTGCCTCATCATCTCAAATTTTTCAAAATGTTCATTTTTTTCTCTGTACAAATCAATAAATTTTGTTAACATATTAACTATCTTTATTTCTTCACAGCGTTATAGTAAATTGATTATTTATTTGGAGGGAGAAAAATGTACCGTGCTCTAAATTTTAATGCAGGTCCCGCTGCCCTGCCGGAAGAGGTATTAAAAGAAGCGGAAAAGAGTTTACTGAACTTCGCAAATACTGGAATGGGCATAATGGAGCTGAGCCATAGAAGCAAGGAATATCAGGAAGTACATGATCAGGCAATTTCAAGTTTAAGAAAATTACTGGCCATTCCGGATGATTATGAGGTGCTCTTTATCCAGGGCGGGGCAAGTCTCCAGTTTTCCATGGTGCCTATGAACCTGCTGGGAAAAGACCAGGCTGCCCATTATGTCCTTAGCGGTTCCTGGTCGGAGAAAGCTTTAAAAGAAGCAGATAAAATTGGCGAAACCGTCATTGCTGCCTCCAGCAAGGATCATAAATACAGCTTTATCCCTGAATACAGTCAAGAAGATATTCCGGACAATGCTGCCTATCTTCATATTACCAGCAACAATACAATATACGGCACACAATGGAAAAGCTTTCCTTCAAATAATAAAATACCGCTAGTAGCAGATATGTCCAGCGATATTCTAAGCCGTCCATTGAAAATTGAGCAATTTGATCTAATTTATGCCGGAGCCCAGAAAAACCTTGGCCCTTCCGGTGTAACAGTCGTCATTATTAGAAAAGAACTATTAAAAAGATCATCGGACTCGCTCCCTGTTATGCTGAATTACAATACTTTTTCCAATAATAACTCTTTATATAATACCCCTCCTACTCTCTCAATCTATTTGCTGTCGCTGGTACTCCAATGGGCAGAACAGATCGGTGGCCTTCAGCAGATTGAAATGTCCAATGAGAAGAAGTCTGGAATGCTTTATGAGATTATTGATGATAGTGAAGGTTTTTACATAGGGCATGCCCATAAAAGCAGCAGGTCCCATATGAATGTCACTTTTAACCTTCACAGCGAGGAACTCTCAAGGGAATTCCTGAAACAGGCAAAAGAAACAGGATTTGTAGGGCTTGGGGGTCACCGTTCTATCGGAGGATGCCGGGCATCTATTTATAATGCTGTACCTGAGCATCATGTTGAAAAGCTGGCTGCATTTATGAAAGCTTTTAAAGATAAAAATTAAAAAAATTTAACACCTTTGAATTCAAATAATATATGTTATAATAGGTTAAAGTTTTTCGCTGCAGGCAACGAGTGCACTGCAGGAGAGACGGACAGAGCTTAGTCAGAGAATAGCAGAGGAGAGATGAGAATTGAATACAAAAAATTTAGTTGCCTTATCCCTATTGGTTGGGATGGGCGCAGTACTTCATGCCGTTGTTCCGGGGTTCTTTCTCGGAATGAAGCCCGACATGATGCTTACCATGATGTTTTTAGGCATCATGCTTTTTCCAGATACCAAGAGCGTTTTGCTTTTAGGATTAGTTACTGGCCTGATTTCTGGATTAACCACCACATTTCCCGGAGGATTAATCCCGAATATCATAGATAAGCCTGTTACTGCATTTACCTTTTTCGCCTTTTTTCTGATCTTAAAGAAATTCAGGAAGAATATCGTCAGTGCAGCTGTCTTAACAGCCGCAGGAACAATCGTATCCGGAATTGTATTCTTAACTTCAGCTTACTTAATTGTCGGATTGCCAGGACCTTTTACAGCTTTATTTGCAGCAGTTGTACTTCCTGCAGCTGCAGTTAACACGGCAGCAATGGTTATCCTGTATCCTGTAGCACAATCAATTGCAAATAGAACCAAGCTGACTCAACAGACAATCAGCCATTAAATTAGACAAAAGCCCGCTTATAAGCGGGCTTTTTATGTGGAAACTATTCAGAAACTGCCGACAATCAGACCGAGCAGGAACAAAAGCGCCCCTCCTGCTGCAAAAGCAGCTGCCCTTTTTTTCAGAACATATTTCGGAGGATAGACTCCGGGTTTCTTTATAGAAAGGAAAAAATGAATACCTCCTAAAAACAGCACCACACTTAATGCAAATATTCCAGCCGCCGCTCCGGACAACCTGCCTCCCCCTTTCGCAACATATACCTCTACTGAATTGTATGCCTGTATGCCAGGAGCTATGAGGATATGGTTTACCCTTACATGTTTTGTGATATAGATATGGGAAGAGCACTTTTCATTTTCAGCTTTAGAAAAACGAATATTGTAGTAAAATAGACATATAAATAAGACTTAGAGGTGATGGTAATGAAAGCCAAATCATTATTGCTTGGACTATTAGCTGGAAGCGCTGCAGCCGGCATATCCACCCTATTAACTGCACCTGCTTCAGGAAGGGATACCAGACAGCAGTTAAAAGAAAACACAATCCTTCTGAAAGAGCAGCTTTTAGAATTAAAATCCGAATTGATGGCAATAAAGGAGTCGGCTTCATTTGCTTCAAAGGAAGGCAAAACAGCCTTTAAAGCATTCTCAAATGACATTAAATATTCAATCAGTAATTGGAAAAACGAAATTCTTCCCCATCAGCACAGACTGCAGCGGGAATTGAAGGAAATTGAAGCAGCTCTGCACGAACTTGAAACAAATATAAATAAATAGCAAATAAACATTCCTTCTTTTTCTTTAGTTAAAAAGGAGGATTTTTTTATTTTTGGACGAAAACTAATATATTATTAAAATGCTTCAAATTTTTTTAAAACTTTATATTGGCTATTATGCCTTGACCTTAAGCCTTTTACAGGAATATTTAATTATATTTCTAAAAATTTTGTAAATTTATATCTTTATTAATTTTTGTTTTATTGGCATAATGATACTATAAACATAAAATGAACTTCCGGCTTTATAGCCAGAAATAATTAATTTTACAAAGTAGGTGAACTTTTGAATGTCGGATAAAGCAATTTCTATAAAGGAAGCAATGATTTTCAGCCAGAGAGTGGCACAGCTGAGTAAAGCCCTGTGGAAGTCTATAGAAAAAGATTGGCAGCAATGGATAAAACCCTACGATTTAAATATTAATGAACATCATATTTTATGGATTGCCTACCATTTGAACGGAGCATCGATTTCCGATGTTGCCAAGTTTGGTGTAATGCATGTTTCTACTGCATTCAATTTCTCCAAGAAGCTTGAAGAACGGGGTTTTCTCCAATTTTCTAAGAAAGAAAGCGATAAAAGAAATACTTATATTAAATTGACTGAGGATGGCGAAAAGGTATTATTAAGTCTAATGGAAACCTATTCACCGGAGAAAAACGCTGTGTTCTCTGGTGCAATGCCACTAAGAGAGCTTTATGGGAAATTTCCTGACATTATTGAAATTATGGCGATCGTCCGCAATATCTATGGTGACGATTTCATGGAGATCTTTGAAAAGTCCTTTGCAAACCTTGAGAGCCAATTTGATGAAGACGAGGGAAAATTAAAGAAAAAACAAGCAGCTGAAAAGGAACTTGTATAAATAAAGAAAGTTCCTCCCAATATAATGTAAACCCTTACAAAGCGAATCGCATGCATTCGCTTTGTATTTATAAAAATAGTTGCTCACCATTTCACATAAGTTTCATTTTAATAAAGGGTTTTTCCGACAAAATCTGCTTGTTTTCCCTATTGATTTTTTTATATATTCATCGTAAAGTATCATAAGTGAGTTTGAAAGAATACTATTTTACTCCTTGTGGAGGTATTTTTATGATGAATTGCTGGAAGACGATTAACTTCACCAAGCAATATGGATCACAGAGACTTTTTATTTTGTCTTCCTTAACTATGCTGGCTACTTTCATATTTACATATGTTCCAGCAACATATGTGTTTATGCCAGGTTCCTTTTACGATAATCATTTCATTTTCTTTGCAGCGGGATTATGGCTGATGTATCCAGTTCATAAGCTGTTTCACTTTCTCCCGATTGCACACCTAGGTGTTATCGTTAAAAAACAGCTGATCATTAAATATGGCTTTATGCCCATTATATATATTAGAATAACGGAGCCAATTTCAAAACGGCTTTTCCTTACTGCCACTCTGGCCCCTATGTTCATAATAAACAGTCTGCTTCTGACTGCTTGCTTTGTTTTTCCTCATTATGTACATTATATTGTCATCCTGTTTGCTTTCCATGCAGGCCTGTCTTTTTCTGACATGATCTGCGCCAAAAACGTGCTTAATGCTCCAAATCACTCTTATGTGGAAGAAAATGAAGATGGATTTGAGATTTTACTTCGTTCAAACCATTAGCAAAAATTCCGGGTATCCTGGCAAAGGATACCTTTTACTTGCCGGACAGGCAATCTTAAATACTATCTTTTTTGTGTGAATTTTGTTATTGTAAATAACAGACAAAACAAGTTAGAGTAAACATATGACTGCCCAAGGAGGGAATCTTGGATGATCTCCATCTTTATTATTTTTGCCGTTTTTATTTTATTTTATATCAACAAGATGACAAATTCGCTTTGTCTCCAAAAAGAGATTCCTGAGGAACGGCAGCCCAAAGTATTCAGAACCATTAACATTCTTATCACCATATTGCTAATCTCTTCATTTGTAGAAATCTTGTATGCTTAGGTTATCCTGAGCGCTCTTACCATGAGCAAAAGCGGCGGAAATTTTCCGCCGCTTTTTATATATTGTGAAGGTTTTTATCTTAGTAAAGCCAAGATGCTCCTATGATGATCAGCAAAATGAATAATACGACAATTAGCGCAAAACCTCCGCCGTATCCGCTTCCTCCGGACATTTAGAATCCTCCTTTCGATTTGCGGCACAGAGCCCAGCAGACGGACTCTATGCCCAAACTAGGCTTACAGCCAAGCTGCGCCTACAATTATCAACAAGATAAACAATACAACGATTAACGCGAAACCTCCGCCGTATCCTGCACCCATGGATAACACCTCCCCTTCAGGCTGCTACCATATCCTATTCATTTGCCTTTGTCGTCGGATAGGCTAGTATCCCGGCTATCCAAACTTTTTTTAGGCTGATTGAAACCTCTCATCAGAGGGTTCCATGTATCATATGTACAATTGTCCTGAATGGGATGGGCGGATACCCAAATTTTTTAAAAAACACTGGTTTATGGACCAAGCATTACTTTCTTCTTTTGTTATTTTTTTCATTTATGGTATAGTAGAAAATGTGATAATTAAAGGTACTGTGTAGGCAAATGCTGGTTTTAAAAGTTTAAAAATTCAGCAGAAGACTGCATTCCAGCTCATCAGAGCAGAATTGAAAATTAATTTAGGAGTGTTCAACATGAAGAAATGGATGCTATCGCTCTCCATTGCAGCCGGAGTAATTGGATTAAGCGCATGCAGCAGCACCGGCGGCGAATCAGGAGATGTGGTTGTTGAAACAAAGAGCGGAAACATTACGAAGGACGAGCTTTATGAAGCAATGAAGGAAAAATACGGCGAACAGGCGCTACAGGAGCTCATTTATGAAAAAGTTCTTTCTGATAAATACAAAGTAACAGACAAGGAACTTAACGAAAAAATTGATGAACTAAAACAGCAGCTTGGCGCTAACTTTGAGATGGCGCTTATGCAATATGGCTATAAGGATGAAGAAGATTTAAGGGAAACCTTCAAAACAGGCCTGCTTCAGGAAAAAGCAGCCATTAAAGATATTAAGGTAACGGAAAAAGAAGTAAAAGAATACTACGATAACTACAAGCCGGAAATTAAAGCACGCCACATCCTGGTAGAGGATGAAAAAACGGCGAAAGAAGTAAAGAAAAAGCTCGATGAAGGCGGAAAGTTTGAAGATCTGGCCAAGGAATATTCTAAAGACCCTGGGTCTGCTGCAAATGGCGGAGATTTAGGCTGGTTCGGACCAGGTAATATGGTTCCTGAATTTGAAGAGGCAGCTTATGCTCTAGATGTGAATGAAATCAGCGCTCCTGTAAAATCAGAACATGGTTTCCATATCATTCAAGTAACTGAGAAAAAAGAGAAAAAGTCATTTGATGAAATGAAAAAGGAAATGGAATATCAAGTGAAAGTCTCCAAGCTTGATGGCGAGAAAATACAGCAGGCAATGGATCGTGAACTAGAGGCGGCCGATGTAGATATTAAAGATAAGGAACTTAAGGGAGTTCTTGATAAGCCTGAAGCTGAAGCTGAAGGTGAAGCTGGAACTGAAGAAAAATAATATAAAACGGGGCTCTATGCTGGAGCCCCATTTTAATGTGCTATAAAATCATCAGCCTGCTGATTGCTGAGCAGATTTCCTCTCCTCTTTTTCCCTTTCAAGACGCTTCATGTAAATTTCACCCTCGCGTTCAATGCTGTCATGCTCCACTTTTTTCTCTTCTCTTCCTGTCCTTACCGCCATATATGCGCTTATAACGATTCCGGCTGCCACAAAATATACCCAAATTGGAATCATCAATTTCCCCTCTTTCTTTTCATAATGGTTTTCCAATTACTATAAAATGTATGCTGGACCAGGAAAAATATGATAGACAGCCAATAAAATGAAACTTCAACCAACGGGGTTCTTTATCCCCCACTGATCCTCCTCTAATTTCTCTGAGTCTTGAAGTGGTGGTTTAACTGCCCGTTATACTGCAATAAAAAAGCCATCCTGTCCAATAAGGAAGGATGGCTTTTGTTATTTATGGAAACTAGGCTTATAAAATGAACGGTTTTCCAGAGCAAAAACCCTTTCTGAGAATTCTCCCGGTTTTACCCTTTCAAGCGCTCTATCAAGCATGTTCATTTTTGCATCAATATTATCAATATAATGTAGAATTTCTGCTTCCTTGATTAACGGCGGCTTCGGACTGCCCCATTCTGCTTTGCCGTGATGGGACAAGACCAGATGCTGAAGAATCATAATTTCTTCACCGCTGATTCCCAGTTCCTCAGCTGCCTTTCCTATTTCATTGATCATAATGGTTATATGTCCAAGCAAGTTTCCTTCTATTGTGTAGGATGTTGATATCGGTCCTGACAGCTCAGTTATTTTCCCTAAATCGTGCAAGATGACTCCAGCATACAGTAGGTCCTTATCCAGGCTTGGATACAAACCGGAAATCACTTTAGCCAAATCCAGCATGGATACAACATGATAAGCCAGGCCGGACACGAACTCATGATGATTCTTGGTAGCGGCCGGATATTCAAGAAAATCCTTTTGATGCTTCTTTAATAAGTGCCGAGTTATCCTTTGGATATTCGGATTTTTCATTTCAAATATATATTGAGTGATTTTACTCATCATTTCATCAGTACTTAAGGGTGCTGTTTCGAGAAAGTCTGCGAGCTTCACCGGATCAGTTGGAGATGCCGGCCGTATTTGGCGGATTCTTAACTGATTGCGTCCACGATAATTTAAAATATCCCCTGCCACTTTTACAATGGTTTCAGGACTGTAATTTTTGGCATCTTCTTCAGATACATCCCAAAGCTTTGCTTCAATCTCACCACTTTGGTCCTGGAAGATAAGGGTTAAGAATGGTTTTCCATTACTTGCAATCCCTTTAGCTGCACTTTTAATGAGCAGAAAAAGCTCGATTTGTTCTCCTACTTCATAATAAACAATTCCTTTTGACATACGCGCGCCGACGCTCCCTTCACGAGGTTGTTTAAACAGGGCAACAGAAATAAAAAAATCTTTTGCAGCCTCTTTAAACATGCAATTCTATTAACCTAGTATACCATACAGATACGACTCTCTCCTAAATATATCATGTCACTTGCCAGCCGCAAAAACCCATTCACATGTTAATGAATGGGTAATGTTCTATTCAGAAAAAACCGCAAGTCCTCTGTTATGTCTTTAAGAATACTAATTAGACTGATAGCTTTTCTTTTTTAACAGACTGTATCTGTTCTTCAGGAAAATACGGAAGAAGATGCTTATGACAGGTGAAAAATAAAATTTGCCGATTTGTCAGGCTCTTTAACAGATTAATCATTCTTTCCGTTCGGACATGATCAAAATTCACGAAGCTATCATCAATAATAATAGGGAATGGGTATTTGCCATATATCGTCATGGCGAGTGCAATCCTGAAGGATACATATATCTGCTCTGCTGTCGCCTGGCTCAGCTCTTTTGCTTCAAAAACTGCTCCTGTCCTGCTTTCTATCAGAAAACCGCTTCCTTCCTCTTTAGGAAAAATCCGTACATAACGGCCATTGGTTAAATATGAAAGATATTGCTCTGCCTTTTCCAGCATTTTGGGCAAACGCTCATTTTTAAAACTGTTAATCGTTCGATCCAAAATATCCTTGGCAGCCGCATATTTTGCCCATTCCTTTGCTTCTGCTTCAAACTCGGATTTCAGCAATGCGAACTTATGCAGGAGTTCAGCATATGTTCCTCCCTCTTCGAGAATTCCAATTTCATGATTTACTTCTGCAAGTTTGCTTTGCAGAACAGGAATACTTTCCTTCAGCTGAGCAGCATTTTCGCTAATGGCTTGGATCTCTGCTTCCGGTTTTGCCACACTGGAATATTTTCCGATTTCCTCCTGAGAAAAAGAGTAAAGATTTATTTGCCTGCGGACTTGTTTTAGCTGTTCTTCAAGTTCTGATAATTTCTGTGCTTGTACTGCTTTTTCCCGGTATTCCTCAGCTCCATCAGTGCCGGCGCTTGAGAACAGGCGGCTGCATTCTTTTTGATAGTGGCTAAGTTCAGCCAGCACTGTGCCGAGCTCAAGCTTTAACTCCTGAAGTTTGTTTTCTCTTTCACCCTGCTTAATCTGTTTTTCCGTTTCTTCCTTTAGCCTGTTTTTCAGCTGATAGACGATTTCCTGAACACTTCCCGGCTCGCCAACCAATAAAGCTTTTAGCTCTCGAAAAGTTTGCAGCTTTTCTTTAATTCCCTTTTCTGCTGCTTCCTTTCGTTCAAGGATATATTTCTTTTCTCTGTTAAGGACTTTCAGTTTTTCAATTAGACTAAATGCATCGCCTAAATAGTTTTTGGCGATTTCAGAAGGAAGTAACAGCTGCTTCCCCAGCTGCAGGAGCTCAGCTTCAAGATCGGCAGAGTCCTTTTCCCATTTTTCAAAAGAGTTAATGACCTTTTCGTATTTTTCATTCGCCTGTTCAAGATGAATCTGTAATTGGATAAGCTGATTTTGCCGTTCGCTGTCTTCCTTTAGCTGTGCCTCGAGGCTCTCAGCATGCTGAATGTCAGGATGCTTCAATTTGTCCAGCAGTGATTGTTCTTTTTTCCTCAGGGCTTTTATTTCATCTTCAATAAAGCTGTCCTGACCCTTAGGCTCTTTTTTATTGGCCATAGTAAAACAAAAGGCTGTGCCTATAACTCCTGCGCCTGCAATAACCCATAATTGACTAAAGATTCCCCAGCCGGCAAACGCTGCAAAAAGAATACCCAAAAACAGAAGCTGCCTTTTATCGCTATATGATTTTTGCTGGCTTTTTTCCTGTTCCTTTTTTTCTGCTTTAAGAAGGAATTGTAGCCTTTCCTGTGTATTCTGCAGTTCTTTTTCGATATGATCTTTATTTGCGGTGACGCTTAGTGTTTCTTTAATTGCTGCCCGCTCTTCTTCTGTAAGAAGCTGCTCCTTCAATTCGCCAATTTTCTGTTCCGTCTTCTCTAACACCGACTTTTCATCGTTAAACCTTTCGTCCAGCTCCATTTTCATTGCCTGAAGGTGGTTTCGCCGGAAATTTACTGTATTAATCTTTTCCTTCATAAAAACACTCGTATCAGCTTGTTCAAGCTGCTGTTCGTCAATATGAAGATGAAGTCTTTCCTGAAGGTTTAAAATTTCCTCTGTAATATTATCCAGCTTTATTAATAACTCTTTGTCTTCTTGCATTAATTTATCCAGCAGCGGCAGCCCCTCAACTGCTGAATTGATTTGCGGCTCATGCTTAAGAAGCAAATAATCAGGCTGACTTTTTGCGAGCTCTTGTTCCAGGATGCTTATTCTGGATTCCAGATTGGCTTTTCGCCCTTCCAGCGGCTTAATCAAGCTCTCCAGCTTCTCCAAAAGAGCAAGGCCATTTGCCGGAAAAGTTATGTCCGTAAATTTTTCCCGTTCTTTAATCAGCTCTTGCTCCTCTGCCAGTAATGGATTGATATCCTTCCATTCTCTCAGACGGGATAACTCCTGCCGTTGCGCCTCCAGCTCATGCTGAATTCTCTTTAAATCATTCTCTATACTCTCTTTTTCTTGCAGCAATACCCAATAGTGCTCGTTATTCTTCTCAGCATTTTTCAAATCCCGATGCAGCTGCTTCATTTCTTTCAGCTTTATATTCATGGTAGGCTTTTTTCCGTTTGGCTTAAAGCGGCTTTCCAATTCCTTTTGAAGGATATTCTCAGCGGAAACGAGATGATCCGTACCCAGTGAGCCTGCCGAAAACAAATACCTTCCTAAATCTTCACCCTTCATTTGATTCACATTTTGCAGCCCATGAATATTAAAGGAGAAAATAGATTGATACAGATTTTTGTCTATATGGTTAAGAAGTTCACTTAAAAGTTCTTCTCCCCCCCTTGTTCCATCTTCAAGCAGGACATTCACATCCCCCGATGCTTTGCCTTTAACCCGCTCTATTACAGCCTTCCCTCTATCAGGAAAAACAGCGGTAAGCCTGCCTCCATATTTGGCTCCTTCTTTAGGCTCATACCTTAATTCCGATTGGGTCTTGGCCGGAAAGCCAAAAAGAACACTATGGATAAAAGACATAATGGTAGATTTGCCTGCCTCATTTTCTCCGTAAATAACCTGCAAGGATTGAATATCGGATAGCATAAAGTCAGTAAGCTTTCCATAACCGTAGATATGTATGTCTGTGATTATCAAGGGGCCACCTCCATTCATTGTCTTTAAGATTTGTATAAAAGGCCTACAAGAAGTGCCTCGGCTTCCTCTGCGATACTCTGTTTTTCATCCTTAGTGAGTTCCCCTATAAATCTCCTTGCCAGGGGATGTGAATACAGGGGCAAAGCATTTTCACCGCGCTCAGCAAACTGATCCGCTGTTTTAAAAAGCTCACTGAAAAACTCTGAATCTTGTGCCAGCTTTTCTTTATTCCACATTCTTTTTTCATTCACTGAAATACCGGAAATCCATACAAATGATTCCTCATCTGCCTCGTCCTCCTGCAGGGTTTCGAGGAGCTCCCCATTGGTTAGGCTTCTTACTTCGTGATCAGGCATGCCTACGCCGGTAAGTGTCAGGTTTATGACTGTTCCCAGCCTGTTTTTGCGCTTTTCTTCCATCAGATTTATGCAAGTCTCATATACATCCTGATAGTTTTCCAATCCGGAAGCATCTATTTCTGCATTTTCCCAGATAACAGCAGCAGTCTCCAGAAACTTTGTCTTTGCACCGGAACTATCAAGTTCAACTAAATAGCATCCTTTCGGACCAGTTTCTTTGCGGTTTCTTCCCTGTATATTACCGGGATAAATGACCGGTGGCTGGGAAACGATGATTTCCCGTTTATGTATATGTCCGAGAGCCCAATAATCAAAACCCTTTTCCAACAAATCATTCATTCGGAACGGCGCATATGGATCATGATCACTGCTGCCTTCAAAAGTGCCATGAAGTATACCAATATGCAGATCTGCTCCATCTTCCCTGCGATATTGATCGATCATTCTTTCCAGCACATGCCGTTTAGGATAGCTGAAACCGTATAGATGAACAGATGTCCCATTTTCAGCAATATGCTGCATCACTGCAACCTCAGGGGAAAAAATATGGACATTTTCCGGCATTGGCAAATGAGCCCAGTGGCCATCCATATGATCATGATTCCCATGGACTGCATAAACCGCAATTCCGCTCTCGGCCAGCCGCTCCATCTCCTTCCGAAAACGGGTTTGGGCCTTTATGCTTCTGTCTTCACCGTCAAATAAATCCCCGGCTAAAATGACAAAGTCCACTGCATGGAAAATAGCTAAGTCAATTATTTTGGTAAATGCATCGAAAGTGCTTTCCTGAAGCCTTTTAAAAATGGCCGTAGGCAAATGCTTCAAACCGGACATTGGACTATCCAGGTGCAAATCTGCAGCATGAATAAACGTAACCCTTTTCATGTAAACTTCCTTTCATTCCTTTTCTCTCATTTTACCTTATCCAAAAATCGAATGCACGTTCCTATCCGTAATTAAATAAGAAATATTCCCCCAGGTTTCTTATTCCGGTTTTAGACCGGGAAGCTTGTGCATAAAAATGTACAAGACTCTTTCCTTGAGGACTGGCAGATAACCTCAAGGAAATTATTAAGGGCGGAGTGGTATATTGGGAATCGGAATTTATTTAAGTTATGTGTTTCTCGGACTGTCTCTGGCAGCTCCAATTGGGCCTGTAAATGCTGTCAGGCTTGAAAAAGGGATAAAAAATGGATTTTGGCATGCTTGGATTGTTGGAGTGGGCTCAATGATTGCAGATGCGTTTTATATGCTGGTTGTATACCTTGGGCTCGTCCATTTTTTGGATACCCCTTTTATACAGATTTTCCTGTGGCTTTTTGGAGGATTTATTCTTTTATATACGGGAATCGAGAGTATTATAAATGCCAATAAAATTACCATAAGCTATGTGCGCAGCCAGGATTCATTGTTTAAATGCTTTTTCTCCGGGTTTATTATGTCTATATCCAGTCCTCTTTCTATTCTGTTCTGGCTGGGCATTTACGGATCTGTCCTTGCAAAAACAGCTGCATCCTATGGAAAAACAGAGCTCTTTTTATACAGTACCATGATTTTTCTGGGACTCATGCTATGGGATATATTTGTAGCAGGATTGACCACTGGGTTTCGCCGATTCCTGACCAGCAAAGGAATAATCATTATATCGATTCTTTCAGGATTATCGCTGATTGGATTTGGGGCTTATTTTGCATTTGAAGGATTGAAGGCATTGTTTGCATAAAAACTCCATGAAAAAAGCTCCGTTTCTTAAAGACGGAGCTTTTTTCAATAGGGCCCATTATTAAAGACAATTATTGTTCTAATGAATCTGTAAGTTGGATTCCACTTTGGCACTTTCCTTCCGCGGCGAGTGCGGTGGGCCTGCCTGACTCCCTGAAACAGCTGTGCGCAAAGAGTATGCGTATCATTTTCGAGGATTAAGAACCTTCCTTTTGAATCACTCATTGGCTAAACAGATTATCTGTCTAAGAGCCATGAAATTTTGATAAACATCCTGTTTATTCATTTTTAGTAAGCTGTAATGCTTTTTTAATATCCTTAAACGAATTGGATTTACCATACATTAATACTCCGCCCCTGTAGACTCTCGCCCCAAAGACAGCCAGCACGATAATGGTAATGAGAAGGATTGCGATCCCTAGAACCGGCTCCCATACCGGCAGTGACAGCATCCCTACTCTCATGAACATAAGCATCGGAGTGAAGAAAGGTATATATGACGTGATAGTTACAAAGGAAGCTTCCGGCTGGCCTAAGCCAAACATAGCAATCATAAAGCCTGCAACTACCATCATGGTCATCGGTGTAATCATCTGCTGGATATCTTCAATTCTGCTTACCAGCGAGCCAAGAAAAGCTGCCAGGGTGGCGTATAGGAAATATCCAAGTATGAAAAAGATGAGTGCATAAGTGATAGTCGAAGCTGGAATGTTTCCAAATCCAAAGAATTCAAAAAAGCCGCCTTCCATCTTATCAAGATTTGGTTTGACTGAAAAATAGCCAACCAATAGAATTAGTAGCATCTGTGTCATGCTTAGGAGCCCGATTCCCAATATTTTTGCGAACATCTGCTTGATTGGTGAGACACTGGAAATCAGAATTTCCATAACACGGGAAGACTTTTCTGTCGCTACCTCCATGGCAATCATATTAGCGTATAAGATGACGGCAAAATAAATAATGAATAATAGAACATAAACAAGTCCTCTTGCCTGATTAAGTTCTTCTTCTGTTTTAGCGTTTTCTTCAAGAGCAGTTTTATCAAAAGGCACCGGCTCATATAGTTTGCTTAATTGCTCCGGACTAAGGTTTATTTGAGTGGCGGCCATCTGTGTTTTTAACTGCTGCAGTCCGCCCTGCAATTCGGATGGGATGGCTGAATCGGCTATGCTTCTTGCTTTATAAGCTGCTTCAGGCAGCTCTTCTTCAGTAAAGGATAAAACTAAAAGTCCTTGATACTTTTCATCCTTAACATCATTTTCCCCTTCTGACTCTGACCCTTTGTATGCAATTAAAGATATTTTGCTATTTAAAGTATCCATTTGTTCCTGCAGTGGGGCCAACAGCACACCAGTCTCATCGATTACTGCTATTCGTTCTTGATCATCCTTATTAAAATAATCAATAATTCCGGATAAGTTGGCAAGCCCTGCAACTATCGCCACCGTAATAAGAGTTGTAACAATAAACGACTTGGTCTTCAGCTTGCTTAAATAAGTATGAAAAAGGATTGTCATAAAGTTATTCATAGGAAGCACCTGCCTTTTCAATAAAAATATCATTCAGAGACGGCTCTTCCAAAACAAATTTACGGACAAACCCCTTCTCTGCAACTTCCCTGAAAATTACTTCAGCAGCATCTTCACCGGAAATCTGCAGCTGAATCCCCTCTGCTGTCTGTCTGGCTTTCACCACTCCACTGACATCCTTCAAAAAGCTTAAATCATAATCTGCATGGATTATAAGATTCTTTCTTCCAAAGGACCGTTTAATTTCCTTTAAAGACCCGTGGACTACCGGCCGACCTCTTTGCATGATGCATAAATGCTCACAAAGTTCTTCAACATGCTCCATCCTATGTGAGGAAAAGACAATGGTTGTACCGTTTTCCTTTAGATCCATAACAGCATCCTTCAACAGCTCTACATTAACCGGATCCAGCCCGCTGAATGGCTCATCCAGAATTAAAAGCTTTGGCTTATGTATAACTGCAGTAATAAACTGGATTTTCTGCTGATTTCCCTTTGAAAGCTCTTCAATTTTTTTATTCGCATATTCAGGAACTTTGAATCGCTCAAGCCAATAAGTTAATTCCTTTAGACAGTCATGCTTTTGCATTCCTCTCAGCTTAGCCAAATAGATAACCTGATCCTTAACCTTAAGCTTTGGATATAAGCCTCTTTCTTCAGGAAGATAGCCTATCAGCGGACTGGTTGAATAATCGATGGGATTTCCATTCCAGGTAATCTTTCCTCCGCTGGGATCCAATAGCCCCAGTATCATTCGGAAAGTAGTCGTTTTACCAGCGCCATTAGCCCCCAAAAATCCAAACATCTCACTTTCGGGAATTGAAAGTGACAAATCATCCACTGCAGTAAACGTACCAAAGCGCTTTGTTACATGTTTAAGCTCTAAAGCCATATCCACTTCCCCCTTTTTATTATGCAATACGTACAGAATAGGGAAAAAGTTCCCTATTCTATGTAAATATTTTCTGGATTTCTCATAAATAAATATTTTGCACATTATAGGAAATTATGCAAGAATAATAGTAACTATCTGAATTTTTCAATAAGAGGGGGTCCTATAATGAAGACTTATAAGCTTACTGCTTTTGAACAGGACGGGAAAAAGATACTGGATGAAGCATTCCAGGCAGCTTCCGATGACGAAGCTAAGAATGTGGGAGAAAATCTCCTTAAGGAAAAAGGACTGGATGAAAACACTCACCGCTGCACTTCTCCTGCGGGCAAACTAATACTGTTTCATAGGTAGGAAGAAAAGCGGAAGCGCATTGCCCATCCCCAACACCTTCGGAGGGCGGCGCTGGAGCCTGACAATTATATGAGGTGTCAAAGAAAAGCAAAGGGCTCGGCTCTATGCTTTTCTTCTGTCACATCTTATTTTCCCTTAAACACAGGCTTTCTTTTCTCAATAAAGGCCTGGATTCCTTCTTTATGATCTTCCGTTTGCTGCATTTTATGCTGGCCGAGCTTTTCAAGCTCAAGCACCTTCAGCAGCAGCGGCCGATTTTTATCAGCAAGAATTTTCTTTGTCTTAATCATTGCTTCCGTCGGGCTGTTCAGCCATCTTTTCAATTTTGCTTCAACTGCTGAGCTTAAATCATCTTCTGCTATTTCGTGTATCAGCCCCATTTGCAGAGCTTCATCAGCAGTCAGCACTTTTCCTTCCCAGATTAAGTGCTTAGCTTTATCTTCGCCAATGCGCTGCTGCAGGAAGAAGTGAGACCCACCATCAGGAATTAATCCGATTCCAATAAAATTCATGGCAAGCTTGCTGTTCTTGTCTGCCAATATATAATCAGTGGCAAGAGCCAGGCTTAAGCCCAAACCGGCAGCTGCTCCTGTTACAGCACTTATGGTCAGCTTCGGCATGCTATAAAGAGTTACAGCCAGCTCACTGATGCAATCCATTACCTCCGGAAAACCGCTTTCATTTGTTTCCAAAAGCATTGTTTTAATATCCCCGCCTGATGAAAATGCGCGGCCTCTTCCTTTCAATACAACAATATCGATTTCATCCATTTGGCCAATATCTTTCATGGCACTCATGAGCCCTGTCAGCATTTCCACATTTAATGCATTCAACGAGTCCGGCCTGTTCATCTCAACTGTGGCTACCCGCCCATCAAACTGCACGCTGACAGTATCAGTTACAAAATCAGTTGTCAAAATCCTTCTCCTCCTTAATATGCTTCTTTTATTATAAAGAGTATTATTATATTTAAAAAGCATTTTATCTAAAAATTTATAATTTTGTCACTTTTTTGTTATGTCTGCGATAATGCCTGCGATTACAATTAAATAGAAAACGGTATCTATCTATCACTTGCTTTGACACTAAATCCTGGGGAAGGAAGGTACTAAATTTAAAAATTAAAAAACAGCAACCTCAGTAGGATGCTGTTTTTTCAACTTATTTACTTTGCCTGACCAGTATATTCTTTTTGGACCTGTTCTCTCAACGCCATTTTGAGGAATTTCCCTACAGACGTTTTTGGTATTTCCTCAAGGAATAGAATATCATCCGGAAGCCACCATTTTGCAAATTGCGGTTTCAGATATTCATAGAGTTCTTCTTTTGTGGTCTTCCCTTTAAATGGCTCTTTCAGAACAACACATGCCACAGGCCTCTCCTGCCATTGTTTATGTGGTACAGCAACGACTGCTGCCTCAAATACCGACTCATGTGCCATTATGGCATTTTCGATATCAACGGAAGAAATCCACTCCCCTCCGCTTTTGATTAAGTCTTTTGTCCGGTCAACGATTTTCATATATCCTTCTTCATCAATGGTTACGACATCTCCCGTGTAGAGCCAGCCATCACGAAATGCCTCATTGGTCCGCTCATCTTTATAATATTCAGAAGCAATCCATGGCCCCCTTATGGCGAGTTCCCCCATTTCCTTTCCATCCCATACTGCTTCGCCATCCTTGCCGGCAATCTTCATTTCGAGCCCTGGAACAAGAATGCCCTGCTTGGCTTTTATATCAAGCTTTTCTTCTGCTGATAGCTCCTCCTGGTAGCTTTTTAAGGTCGAAATAACCACAAGAGGACTTGTTTCAGTCATTCCGTAGGCATGCATGAATGGTATTTTGTGCTTTTGCTCGAAGGCTTTAATCATGCCTTTTGGCGCTGCCGAACCTCCACACAGAACCGATCGGAGTGAACTAATGTCATATTTATTTTCATCCAGTTCATTTAATAATCCGAGCCAGATTGTCGGTACTCCGGCTGTTATGGTAACCTTCTCGGATTGAATAAGCTCTGCCAGAAGTTTCGGTGTAAAATATGGCCCCGGCAATACAAGAGCAGTTCCAAACCAGACAGCAGCAAACGGCAGCCCCCATGCATTTACATGGAACATCGGCACAACTGGAAGGGCGATATCTCTCTCGCTTACAGCAGCACTATCTGCCATTCCCAGTGCCATACTGTGAAGAACAATGCCCCTATGGGAATAGACGACACCTTTCGGGTTGCCTGTAGTGGCTGAGGTATAGCACATTCCCGCTGCTGAATTTTCATCCAGATCATCAGGATATTCATAGTTACCGCCCGCTTCATTGATAAGCGTTTCATAGTGATATACCGGCGAAAGAGAAGTCTCAGGCAATTCTTCTTCATCTGTCATAATAATGAATGCCTTGACCGTCTTTAACTCATCCTTAACCTTCTCAATTAGCGGTACAATATCAGGATCAATCAGCAGCACTTTATCTTCGGCATGGTTAATAATATATGTAATATGCTGAGGTGACAGACGAATATTAATTGTGTGCAGAACGGCTCCGCTGCATGGTATGGCAAAATAAGCTTCCAGGTGGCGATGATGATTCCATGCCAGTGTCCCGACCTTATCCCCTCTCTCCACTCCCAGCTTTTGGAGACTCTCTGCCAGCTTTCTGGTTCGTACTGCAATCTCCTTATATGTAAATCTCTGAATTCCGCCGGCTGTTCTTGAAACGACCGTTTTTTTTGGAAAATACTTTTCTGCCCGCTTGATCATTTGCGTCATAGTCAAAGGTGTTTGCATCATCATTACAATTCCCCCTTTTAGAAAACGCTTACATTTAAGATCATAGAGTTCTATGATCTTTTACCTAATTCATTCTCTTTATTTTCACAAAATCCCTTTAATATTTTCTTAATTTTCTAAAATATTCCCATAAGAAAAACCCCCGCCTATTCAGCAAGGGATTCGTGTTTATTAAATAACTCTTTTAATATTTTCAATTTCTCATCTGTATAATGCTTAAAACTGTCATTATAGGATTTTGGATCTTTCGGGTTAGCAAAATGAGTAATTTTTCCTGTCTCTGGGTCAATGAACTTACTGGAAGCCCCGCATCCAAGCCCGATGATTGTCTGCTGTTCTTCCATAATCATAATATTATAGATGCTTTCCTGATTCGGAAGAGCATAGCCGACATTCTCAAGATTGCCAAGGATATTTTTCTGACGGTATAGGTAATAGGGATGGTAATTATGCTTTTTAGTCCAATCCTCAGCCATGTCCATCATTCTTTCAATTTCTTCCCGCTCAGCAACTTTATATTTTTGCTTATTCCTCGTCATTTCCGAAGCACGTTTAAAGGATAAAGTATGAACTGTCAGGGATTCCGGCATTAATTTCTCTGTTTCATCCAATGTATGTGCAAATTCCGGTACACCTTCTCCAGGGAGTCCGATAATCAGATCCATATTAATGTTATTCATTCCCATATCGCGGGCAAGGTGGAACTTATCTACGGTTTCTTCCACTGTATGGTGGCGTCCAATAGCTTTCAGTGTCTCCTGAATATAGGACTGGGGATTGATGCTGATTCTGTCAATATTCCATTTTTTCAGCACTTCAAGCTTTTCAGGTGTGATTGTATCCGGACGGCCTGCTTCCACGGTGACCTCCCGAATGTTTTCTACATCTGGAAAAGATTCATACATTTCCTCATAAAGCATATCCATCTCTTCAGCTGTAATGCTTGTTGGAGTCCCTCCGCCATAATAGACAGTGGTAATTTTTACATTATATTCTTTCAGCCACTCTCCCATTTTGCGCATTTCAAAATGAAGGCCGCCAAGAAATGAGTTGACAGAACCCTGTCTGCCATTAATCGCATATGCAGGAAAAGTACAGTACGCGCACTTTGTCGGACAGAACGGAATGCCGATATATATGCTTACCTCATTTTTCAAGTCATAAAGATCCGGCACGACAGCGAGCTGCCGGTCTACAATATTCTGCATAAGCTGGATTTTCTCATCTGTAATCAGGTACTCTTCCTTCAGCTGCTGATGTGCTTCCTTAAGAGGTGTCTGATTCTGCATGGCACGGTGAAGCAATTTTGTGGGACGTACCCCAGTCAGAATTCCCCACTTCTGCGTAATGCCCGTCCAGTCCTGCAAAACAGTCAGGTATACATGAGATACTGCATTCTTGATTTGTTTGAAATTCTCTTTTTCTGACTCAGCCGGAATGAACTCTTTTTCAAAATCAGCTGTAAGTTTATTGCTATTTTTATCAGTAATCTCTGCAGCGGCTTTAATGCGTTCTCCATGCTCAATTTGAAAAGAAATGATCAGATCTGCTGCATCATTCTCACCAAGCACCACTTCACATTCTTCAAAAAAGAGGTTCCCTATCAGCCGAAGCGGCCGATGGAATCGTTCATCCTGTATGCCTAAAATTGAAATGTTCAAATCGATCACCTTTTTTTAAAAATATAATAAATCTGCCGGTGTTTTATCTCAATGACGGCAGCTGCATAGTCTATTTATTCATGTTGGCAAACTCCTTCTAGTGTACATAAATGGGGAAACAAGGTCAATATCAGGAAAGTGAATCCTATAGGTTACTGATATGGTTTCTATACTATCGCTAACTAAAAAAAGAGCCGAATTACTAATCGGGCTCTCATTCATTGAATTTTATTTTAATAGATTCATTTTCTTCAGGAAATCGATTGGATGCTGTTTACGGAAATGTTCTTTAACCATGTAGCTTACGCCGTTCTGATCATTTGATCGCGTCAGCCAGTCCGCTGCTTTTTTTACTTCTGCCGGAGCATTGCCCATTGCCACACCCAATCCTGCTGCTTCAATCATTTCCAGATCATCTTCAGAGTCTCCTATGACGACCATTTGATTTCTGGAAATCCCAAGATGCTCACATAAATAGAGAAGCCCATTCAGTTTTGAGACCCCTGCAGGAACAATGTCCATCCTCAGATCGTTCAGTTTTAAGACTTCTACATTTTCAAACATGCCCCAAATGGCTGTCTTAGCATCCTCAAGGTCTTCCTTATCTTCAAAGTACACTTCGATTTTCGGCGGCGTAACCGGCTCATCTAAAATAGTCTCACTTAAAGAATCCACAAATTGCTGGGAATAAAAAATGGGATCACCCGTTGTAAAAACTGTTTTTGCAAGCATATTGGTATTAAGCTTCGTTTTGTTTGCAAGGGAATATTTTTCGTGCACCAGCCTGATTTGACAGGTAAAGCCTTCAAGCAGGCGCACGATTTCAAACGTTTCATCTTCCTGAATCCTTTTTACAAATATAGGCTTTTCCTGGGAAGCTGCAATATATGCCCCCCTGTGTGTAACCAGCAAAGAATTGGATTTCAATGCTTTAGCCACTTTCTTCGCGGAAGGAAAGCTTCTGGATGTGACAAGTGTTACATAAATTCCCTTTTGCTGCACATATTCAATTGCTTCTTTTGTTGATTTATGAAGTCTTCCATTTGATTGGAGTAGTGTTCCGTCTATGTTTAAAGCAAGCATTCTGTATATCATCCGATTTGCCCCCTATTCTCGGTGTAAAATTGTCCTATTACACTTTTATGAAGGGAGGGACTGGATTAGAACATGACATGGACAATGCAGAAATTTTTTCGTTGATTGCCTGTGTTAGTGAAGGTGTTTAACTGTTTTCATAGATTATTTGAATAAAAGAATTATAAATAGTCATTTACAATTTGGATTCTCCGTATTAAGATGGAGTCATTAAAAACTGCATATCCAAGTTTTGCACTAGGGGAGCTTTTTGGCTGAGAAGAACAATCCGTTCTGACTCTTATTACCCGATCTGGATAATACCAGCGTGGGGAAGTGCAGGTGAACGGCTATCATTTTAGTGTATTGATAACATTCAACTGCATTTCCTATTGGGAATGCAGTTTTTTTATTTTAACCAGGCTGTTTTTGTAAAATTTGTTGTTTTTGGCTCATGTATATTGTCGTTGATTTCCCAGCGAATCGCGGGCAGGCGGTGTGCTTGCACATATGCTCCCGAAGGAGCCTTGCACCTGTCGATACTATCAACACAGTAAGTAATTCAAAAAACAGCAGCAAACCTTACGAAAAAAACTTTTCATTAATACTAGGAGGATGGCAAAATGCAGGAAAATTTTTTATGTGGAACCAGTGAAATTACAGGGTGCAGATTTTCAATTTATCCCATGACTGACAGGTTTGCGGATATTATTTTATCAGCTTTAAAAGAAGTGGATACGAGCAAGGTTTGGATGGAAACAGATGATGTTAGCACCTGTGTGCGAGGCAGGTCCATTCATGTTTTCGATGTGGTTAAAGCTATTTATCTTCAAGCTGTTAAGCATGGTGACCATGTAGTATTTAACGGAACTTTTTCAAATGGATGTCCTGGTGATACTGCAGGAGATGCTTATCTTGCTGAGAATGAGGAATTGGCAAATGAAGAATCAGCAGCAGGTATCAGCCAGGAAGTTGCGGTCCAGTTCGCCCTTTATCCGATGGGGATTCCTGAATACATGAATGTCATTATGGATCAGGTCGAGCTTGCAATGAATCAGGGAACTTTTACAAAAGGGGTGCATTATGCTTCAAGATTAGACGGGGATGCACACTCTGTTTTTAAAACTCTGGAGGACGCTTTTGAAAACTGTAAGAAAAGCAATTCCACCCATATTGTTATGACGGTGAATATGTCTGCCAATAGCCCATCCAAAAAGGGGGCTGAATAATATGCTTGAAAAGTGGAAGCTTCGTGAAGTCATTGTCCTGTCTGTACTCGCTGTCGTGTTTGCAGTTGTATACCTGATATTCATGCAATTTGGCAATGTGCTATATGCAATGTTCGGCTTAATTGGATATGATTTTATTTTTGGCATTTGGTTTATTGTTTCAATTCTCGCAGCGTACATAATCAGAAAACCCGGGGCAGCTTTCTTATCGGAAACCATCGCTGCAGCCATTGAAGTCATGATCGGCAATGCTGTCGGTCCCCGCCTGATTCTGTCGGGCATGATTCAGGGGATTGGAGCGGAAGCTGTTTTTGCGGCCACGAAATGGAATAATTACCGGACATGGGTCTTAATTGCTGCCGGCATGGGCTCTTCTGTTACAAGCTTTATTTGGGGCTATTTCATTTCCGGCTATGCGGCCCTCTCACCCGGTTATGTAATGGCGATGTTTTGTGTAAGGATGGTCAGCGGTGCTTTACTGGCAGGCTTGATGGGCAAATGGCTGAGCGAAAGCCTTGCAAAGACCGGAGCATTAAACAGCTTTCCTATTGGCAAAGAGCTGAAAAGGGGAAAACCGGAAAATGGCATTACAGCATAAACAGAACATATTAAAAACAGAGCAGCTTACATTCAGGTATGAAGATGTGAAAAAGCCCATTTTTAAAAATATGCAATTCAGCCTTAATGCAGGGGAAGCAGTTCTATTATTGGGACCCAGCGGCTCGGGAAAAAGCACACTTGCTTTCTGCTTAAATAAATTGTATCCCGAGGCCGCAGATGGCGAATTGGACGGGATCATTTCATTCAAAGGAAAGAGGCTGGAGGAATTCGGCCCTGGTGAAATTAATCAGCACATTGGAATTGTGTTTCAGGACCCTGAAAGCCAATTTTGCATGACCACAGTCGAGGATGAGCTGGCATTTGGACTTGAGAATTTGAAAACGCCGCATGAAGAAATCGGGAATAAGATTGATGAAGCATTGGAGCTTGTTCATCTTTTGCCATATAAATATGCCCCAATTCACACCCTTTCCGGGGGCCAGAAGCAAAAGCTTGCACTGGCATGTGTATTGTCATTGAAACCGGATCTCCTGATTTTAGACGAACCGACAGCAAACCTGGATCCGGCTTCAAGCTATGAACTTACCCGCATCATTAAAGAGCTTAAAGAGAAGAGATCATTCTCCCTTCTAATAATCGAACACAGGCTGGATGATTGGATTGATTTGACCGACCGCTGCGCAGTCCTAAACAGAGAAGGCGAACTATTATTTAATGGAAGCACTGAAGAATGCTTTAATCAATATGCAGAAGAATTTCTGCTTGAGGGCATCTGGCTGCCAAGTTCGGTAAAAGCAGGCCTTTCAGGGAAAAAAGCAGGTATTTATAAAGGGGAAAAACTTCCGTTGACTGATGAGAAATTAATCGCCGGATTTGAGAATCCCATTGGTGCACTTCAGGTTTTAGATAACAGGAAGAAAAATCACCAAGCTCCTGAAGAACAAATTATTCTATCCGCAGAGAATCTATCCTTTTATAAAGCTGGGAAAGATTTGCTAAAAGATATTAGTTTTTCTGTTAAAAAAGGTGAATTTGTGGCCATTGCCGGCTCAAATGGATCAGGAAAAACAACGCTTTCAAGACTCTTGGCTGGACTTTATACTCCTTCCAAAGGCAATATTCTCTTTTATGACAGTCCCCTTTCCCAGTGGAAGGAGCAGGAGCTAAGACAGAAATTAGGTTATGTTTTTCAAAACCCCGAACACCAATTTATTGCTGATTCTGTCTATGATGAAATTGCATTCAGTTTAAAAATACAGCAGATTCCTGATGGTGATATTAAAGAATCAGTTCAGGCTGCACTGCTTCAAGTGGACTTGCTGCGGTGCGCTGACATGCATCCCTTTTCCTTAAGCCAGGGGCAAAAACGGCGGCTTAGTGTTGCATCGATGCTTGTGTATAACCAGGATCTTCTCCTCCTCGATGAGCCGACCTTTGGACAGGATGCCAGGACGTGCGGTGAGCTTATGAAGCTAATGGAAGCAAAGATCCAAAGCGGCGGATCCGTGGTGATGATCACACATGACATGGAAATCATCCATTCATATGCGGACAAAGTGATTGTTCTTTCAGAAGGAGAGAAGATTTACGATGGTTTGCCTGATGCATTATGGAAAAAAGAGGACATTCTGAAGACTGCTTCCTTAAAGGTTCCATACATTGAAAAACTCAGGAATGATATCGGGTCCATTGCAGGGAGGGAAAAACTTGTTCTTACATGAATTAAACCCAAGCATTAAAGCATTCACTGTGATAGTCTGTGTATTACTTCTATCGATTTTTTTTGACCCGGTTACACCTTTTCTGACCTTAGTGATAACGGCAGCAGCCACCTTTATTTTAGGAAGAGTTTCATTCAAAAGATGGATTCTGCTTTTCTCGCCATTTATCTTCATGGCTGTCATATATATTTGGTCAGCTTTGATTTTTTCTAAAGCGATTGAAGGGGAAACCCTATTATGGGCATGGGGGATCTTCACATTGACTGAGGAGGGCCTTCTGCGTGCCCTTTCCCTTGGAATGAGGGTGTTAAGCTTTACTTCTCTGTCCCTTCTGTTCATTTTAACCACAAAGCCGACAGCATTTCTGCTCAGTTTAATGCAGCAATGCCGGCTCTCTCCAAAGCTTGCATATGGAATCATGGCAGGCTATCGATTCCTGCCATTAATGAAAGAAGAATTCGAGATCATCAGAAGTTCACACCGGATCAGGGGAGTACCCAAAGCCAGGACACTCCCGGAAAAAATGGCAGAGCTTAAGAGGTATACAGTTCCCCTGCTTGCCGGAGCGATCCGTAAAGCTGAGAGGACAGCCATGGCAATGGAATCAAAAGGGTTTACCGGAGATAAAAACCGGGATTTTTATCATAAAGTCTCTGTTTCCTGGAAAGATTGGGCTTGTTTGGCCTTCTTTATAGGAGCAATATTGGTCAGTGCCTATATCTCTTGGCTTTTCGGGTTTCTCCAGCTTTATAATGGCGAACTTTAGCTGGCAATTTTGATTTCTGTGCGGATAGAATCTTTTTTGTGTGCGGAAGAAGCCATTTTATGTGCGCAACAAATTTTTTTTGTGCGAATAGCCCGTATTTATATGCGCACAGTCCCATACCCGCATTTGCAGATTCAAAAAATTACCATAAAGTACCATAAACAACTATGAATAAATCTTATTTGCTCTCCTAAAGCTATAATTGTAACAAACAAGAAAACTACACCAAGGAGATGATTTACATGGCAAGAAACAGCAATTCTAATCAGCTTTTAGTATCAGGAGTCAGTCAGGCAATTGATCAAATGAAGTATGAAATTGCAACAGAATTCGGTGTGAACCTTGGCCCGGAAACATCTTCAAGAGGAAATGGATCTGTAGGCGGAGAAATTACGAAGCGCCTTGTGCAAATGGCTGAGCAGCAGCTTGGCGGAGCACGCTAATCTTCTAAACAAGCCGTTTCCACCTTTCGCGGAAGCGGCTTTTACTCTTTTATTTAAGCATTTCTAAAATGTCCTCTACTGCCTCTAGAAGTGATGAAGCCTGGATATCTGCACTTGTTTGCTCTGAGCCGATAAAAACAGTTTTACAGCCGGCTTTCTTCCCTGCCTCAATGTCCCGCTCATGATCGCCTACCATAATGCTTTTAGCCAAATCAAGATGGTGCCTTTCAGCCAATTCCAAAAGCATGCCTGCATTTGGTTTCCGGCATTCACAGCCTGCTTTCGGCTTATGAGGGCAATAGGCAACCTCTTTAATATGTCCGCCTTTGGCTGCAACAAGCTCCTGCAGCCTTTCATGAATTTTCTTTAGCTCTCTTTCTTTCAGAAAGCCGAGTCCCACACCGCCCTGATTGGTCACGACGAAAATTTCATATCCGGCTTTGGTCAGTTCTGACACAGCTTCTGCTGCCCCTTCCAATAAATATAACTGCTCAGGCTTGTTAACGAATTTTACCCTTTCAGATAAAACCTCATTCAAAACGCCGTCCCGGTCAAGAAAAATGGCTTTATTCAATGTACTGCCCCCTTCTTTAATCAATATCTATCATAAAGGTACCCAAACCTGGTTTAGTTTAATATGAAAAAATGATCTTTTCTTATAAAAAAACTCCCGGATCAATATCCGGGAGTTTTCTGATGAAATTATTCAGCCGCTCCATAAAGCTCTTCAAGAGGCTTCATGATGATTTTGTTCATTTCTGCAATCATCATGCTCATGCGCTGTTCTGCTTCCATAAGCTTTGAGATCTGGGCATGCTGCTGTACAAGTGCGACTGTCTTTTGAGCCTGTTCTACTTCTTCCTGCGTAATATCCTGGCCCATCATTTGCTTTTGCTGAAGTTCCATCTGGATTTTGCGGAAGTTATCAAACATTGCTTTCGCAGACGGATCTGCATTCACATCATCATATGCTTGCTTTAGAGCTTTATATTCATCGCTCTCCCGCACTGCTTTTTCTAACTCGTAGGCTGAATCAAATAAATTTACTGCCATTAATAACACTCCTCCCGATACTTGTTCAAAATGGACAATACATTCTCCGTTTCGAACATCCACTACACTATAACAAACTATGACAGTAAACGCGAGGCGATACCCTTTAATTAATCAATATAGCAATGATTCCCTGTACGAGACCAATAATACCCCCAAGCAGGAAACCTAAATTTGTAATCATGGCTAACTCGCTTTTGATTATAGAAAAGACCATATCTTCTAATCTTTCGACTGAAAAATTGCTGACCTGTTCCCGGACAACTTCTGCGAGACGAAGCCGTTCCATAACCATTTCTGTCTTGCCTGAGAGCCAATCAGTAAGCATCTGAACACTTTTAGGAGCCAGCTCATCTGTCAGTACTGTCCTGTATGGGGCCACAAAGGATGAAATAGGCTTTCGAAATACATTCTCCAGATTAATGACTCTGTGTGCAATATTCTTTAATACTGTAAGAATCTGTTCCTTTTCGATCTGCTCTTCAATAACTGCAGCTTCCATCTCAAGAATTTTGCTCCACTCTTTTTGTAAAAGGGTTGTAACCAGGTCGGCTGTACCCTCATTGCTTAAAAACCTGATGATTTCCGGCTGAATTTTATCCGCAAGATTGATATTCCCCATGAACATCTGCAGCATATTGCTGAGCACACCGCTTCGCTCACGAACAAAATCATCAGCCATTCTTTGTATCCGCATTTTGCCTTCAATACTGGAGAAATAATCAACCCCTTTTTTAAGGATCATTGAACTGATAGCTGGAATTTTTTCATCCGCTTTATCCAAAAGACCCTGAGGAATAACTTCTTTAAGGGGCAGTCCTCTATATTTGCTTATAATGTTTTCATATTTCTGTTCAATTAATAAGTTTATATGTTTCTCCGCTTTCGATTGGCCATCCTTGATTCCAAACGCTGCCAGAATGTTCTCTGCTGATTTTTCCGATTGCAGGAAAGTTTCCAGCTCTTTCTGAACAAGCCCGGTCATATCACGCTGAAATTGATCATTGATGAACTTCTTCTTGATGCTTTCCGGTGTCAGAAGATGGTTAACAACCAGCTTACCCATCTGATCTGCCATTTCATCTCTTCGTTTAGGAATCAGCCCAGGGGTAAATGGAACCTTCCATTTACCTATGTACACGGCCTTATAAGGTTTAAAGAGCATTTTAATAGCCAGGTAGTTAGTAAACCCGCCAATAAGAGCCCCAATGATCATCATTAATATAATTGTCATTGCTATTTCCATAGATATCTCTACCTTCCTTAAGTTACAGGCTCCTCTTAAGAAGCACCATTTAATTGCCCAGAACATACGATATGGTATCAGCTTTTGCCTATTTTTTCATTATACAGTGAAAACTTCATCAATGGGAGTTTTGCACTTTCTGCGGCAGGTAAAAAATCTGCATTCAGTTTGCAAGCTGCTTGAGGTTGTTCAAAATAGGCTCAAATAAAGATAAGCAAATGAGGAATGATCATGTCAGTTTCTTTATTGCCTATTACGATTGTTCCGGTAAAAATGTTTCAGGAAGATCAATTTCGCATTCAAATTAGCCATTCTCTCGTACATTACTGGAATATTGATTTGCAAATGCCCCATTTGCTGCGGATCGGCAAGCACACCATTCAAATAACCATTGAAGGAGCAAATATCAGGAAAGATGAAATTTTCTTCTGTGACCGTCTTTTTCAGGAATGCTGCTTGCCAATGGAGGATCTTAATTTTGTCGCCAGTTACTCAAGAAAGGACTTTACTATAACTGCTGGACCGGTTATAGGCCTGATGACAGATTTTAATGAAAGTGGCGAAGATCCTGACTTCCGCTCCATTCATTCTTTTTGCAAAGAATTGCACGAGGCTGTTTCCGGCCTGCATGGATATTTTTATGTTTTTCATTTTCGGGACTTCATTCAGGAAAAGCTGCAGGGATACTGCCTGCGTGAGGAAAAATGGATAAAACGCCCCGTTCCTTTGCCGAGTGTAATTTATAATCGGGTTCACTCCCGGATACTTGAAGCAAGTTCTGCTTTTCAAACATTTAAAAATAGCATGCTAAAATATAACATCCCAATGTTTAATGACCGTTTTTTATCAAAAAAGGAAGTTCATACCCTCCTCTTTTCTGAAGACCATATGCATCCCTATCTGCCTGATACAGCCATTGCAGATGAAGAAACCATCAAGGAAATGCTGGCCAGACACAGACTGATATTCCTTAAGCCTATCCACGGCAGCCAGGGACGGAATATTATTAGGCTGAGTATTAATGGTGAAGAAATCATATCAGAACAATCGACCGGAAACGGCAAGGAAAATACGCTAACATTCAAAAATTATGACCGCTTTATACTATGGTTCAAACAGTACCTAAAAAAAACAATTTATTTGGCCCAGCAGGCCATACCTCTGCAAACCTATAAAGCCAGGCAGCTTGACTTCCGGGTGCTCTGCCATAAAAATCATCAGGATATCTGGAGGGCCACTTCTGCAGTGGCAAGGGTTTCTGCAGAGCGGCAATTTGTTTCCAATATAGCAAGAGGCGGGGAAATGATGAAGCCCCTCAGAATTTTCTCCATGCATTCTGATCAGAAAACAGCGATTCAGCAGCTGGCTTTACTGAAGGAGCTCGCAGTTGAAACAGCAACAATCATAAGCCAAAAATGCGAAGGCCTAATCGGAGAGCTTGGGATTGATATTGGTTTGGACACTAATGGAAAACTTTGGATCATCGAAGTGAATTCTAAACCCTCCAAGAACTTCGAAGACAAAGAAAAAAGAGTCAGACCCTCTGCCAAAGCACTTATCGAATATGCAACGGCTTTATCATTTATGCAAAGAGGAGGATTACAGCATGCTTTCATTCGGAATCATGACTTTAAACAAACAGAGTGAACAGCCATACTTTATGGAATTGGCCAAAAGAGCCAATGAATATAACATTAATTGCTTCAGGTTTGTGCCTTCAGATATCAATCCTATTTCAGAAAGGATTGCGGGGGATACCTTTAACCCCTCTTCAAGAGAATGGGAGCCGGCAGAATTCACAGTCCCGGAGATCCTGTATGACCGCTGTTTTTACGGGAATGACTCCCATTCAAAGCAATGTATATCTATCGTGAATTGGCTGAAGGCAAGAAATGATATCCAATTCCTTGGCTATGGCTTGCCTAATAAGCTTGAATTATATGAAATACTCTCCCGCTCAAACATCTCACCCTACTTGCTGAAAACTGACAGATTTACAGGCGCTGACAGTTTCTTAAACAGCCTCATACCTGATCAGCCGTGTATTTTAAAACCTGCAAGCGGTTCTCAGGGCCAGGGAATCTATTATATTGAGAAAACAGGCAAAATCATACTTGTTAAAACAGATAAAAGGAATGGCCAGGTAACACGAAGCTTTGAAACTGAAAAAAAGGCAGCCGGCTGGCTAAATAAATTAACCGCAGATCGGCAATACCTCATCCAGCCATATGTGAATCTATCAAACAATGACGGTCAGCCCTTTGACATAAGAATATTGCTTCAAAAAAACAGAATTGGCGCATGGAAGGAGATGGGCCGGGGAATTCGCACAGGCAGAGAAGGAGGCATCGTCTCCAATTTAAGCGCCGGCGGCAGCAATATTTCTTTTGAAGATTGGATCGCTCAATACCCTTCTTCTTTAAAGAGCTTTCTATCCGATGAACTTAATGATATTACCGATACACTTCCTGCTGTCCTTGAACGAAAGCTCCCCCCTCTATTTGAAATGGGTATTGATATTGGAGTAGAAACTAACGGCTCTATTTGGATACTGGATATAAACTCAAAACCAGGCAGGAAAACAATCCTGAACAGTCAGCCCGAAATGAAGGAAGAGTTATATACCGCTCCCCTTCTCTATGCCAAATTCCTGGCAGCCACTAACGAAATGGAAAGGAGAACGAATCATGAGAAAACAATATCAAATTGAAATTTCCGATTCCGCCTCCAAAACAGTTTATATACCTAATGAGCTTAACCTTCATACTCATTTGACGAGATTGGCATTTGGCACTCATTCAGCAGATGCTTCTTTCATACTTCAAAAAACAAAGAAAAACTCGATCTTAATAAGTAAAGATGTGGCAGAAGCACTTCATTTCCCGGATCTCAAGATACCTCTGCATGCGTTTGCCAATAAGGGGACTCTATACCTCGGCCCGCTCGTTGGTATCTTCACATCAGGATTCACCTCCTTTCCTTTAAGGCCAGTTGGGGATCGGACCCTGTTTTTTGCCAAACTGCTTTCAGTTAAAAAAACGGTTGGTGCAATCCCGTTTTTATTCGGTGATCAGCAAATCAACTGGGAAAAAGAAACCATCAACGGGCTCTTTTATCATGAGGAGGGCTGGGAAACATTTGAAGTCCCTTTTCCAAATGTTGTTTATGACCGGCTTCCCAACCGAAGAAGCGAAAGAAGGAATGAGCTTAAGGAAGTACGCGGCCGTATGCAGAAAGACTATTTAATTCCCTGGTATAACCCTGGTTTCTTTAATAAATTAGATGTTTATGAAAGACTGCAGAATGATGATGATAGCAGTTATTACTTGCCGGAAACCCACCCTTTTTCTTCTTTCTCTGTAATTGAAAGGATGCTGGCTGATTATGGCCATGTTTACCTCAAACCTATCAATGGAAGCCTGGGGCTTGGGATTCATCAAATTATTTTTGATAAAAAAGATGGGTATTATTATTGCCGATATAGAGTCCGGGACGAAAATAGGCTAAGAAGATTTAACACTTTGGAAAATTTAATGCGCAATGTTTTTGCAGGACGAAATTTAAACCGTATGCTTGTTCAGCAGGGAATTCATTTGCTCCGCCAAGAACAGAGAGCGGTTGATTTCAGGGTTCATACGAATAAAGATGAGAATGGGGAATGGAAAGTAACTGCTGCAGCTGCAAAAATAGCGGGCCCTGGCAGTGTTACAACACATGTAAAAAGCGGAGGTGAGATCAAAACCCTTGATGAAGTATTTGAATCGGATGCAGAAAAAACTGAGGCAGTGGCTAAGTTAAGTGAGGCGGCACTAACGATCAGCAAGGCACTGGAACGGAACATGGAAGGAATTATCGGTGAAATCGGCTTTGACTTTGGACTGGACCGAAATGGCCATGTTTGGCTGTTTGAAGCAAACTCAAAGCCGGGCAGATCTATATTCAAACACCCTCAGCTCAGGGAGTTCGACTTTCTTACCCGCAAACTTTCACTGTCATTCGCCGTTTTCCTTGCCGAAGCATCGATTATGAAGCCTCAGGAAATAGTGAGATGAAAATTTATTATGACTGGGCCAGCAGGACCTGGTTCTGCAGCAGCAGCTGTACTTTGGGAAGCAATCACCAGCCTTTAAGCATTATTAGCCCGCAGGCGGAACGGGATTCGCTTTCCTTTTCTTTATCCTTGCAAGACGGTAATGCAGGACCTGTGATAGGCATTCTGACGGGAAAAGGAAAGGAACAGTCTATTGCCGGCAATGGTCCTTTATTTAAGGCCCTTCAGAAAAGCATCCTGCAAAAATGCGGGCTTTCCTATGTATTTACACCAGAGGGTTTGAAGGAGAATTCAGTGAACGGATATATATATAACCCTTTGAATGATAGGTGGATTGAAGCCTGTTGTCCTCTTCCTCATCTTGTCTACAACAGGGTGCCCTTCCGAAAAATAGAAAAGGCAGAAGCCTTTCAAAAAGCATGCCGTTTTTTTAAAGAGCATGACATTCCATTTTTCAACCCGGGCTTTCTGGATAAATTTGAGGTTTACCAGCTATTAAGAGACCATCCGCCATTAAAGGAATATATTCCGGAAACTATTCGTGTCACTGGGCCAAAGACACTAAAGGATTTTATCGGCAGATATCATAATATCTACTTAAAGCCTGCAAATGGGTCCAAGGGGAAAGGGATATACCAATTAAGCCAGCTGAAAAAGGGCATCTCCTTGAACGGTATGCGCGATTCATTCAGTTACGATGATTTTGAACAATTCTGGAACCTGCGGAACTCTCACCTGACGAACAAACCCTATTTAGCACAGAAAGCAATCAGCCCTGCCAAATTAGACGGCAAGCGGTATGATTTTAGAATCTTAGCCCATTTCAGTGAAGGCAGCTATTCGGTTACAGGGATTGGCATTAGGCAATCTCAGGAACAGGACATTACAACGCACATACCGAATGGCGGGATAATGATTCTATATGAATGGATCCGTACAAAAGAGCATGATGCTTTTATAAATACTGCAGCAGCGGAGGCAGGAAAACTTCTGGAGAGGACGAAGGGATTTTATGGGGAATACTCAATTGATGCAGGATTAACTGACCAGGGCACCTATGTGATTTATGAAATTAATTCAAAGCCGATGAGCTTTGATGAAGCGGGGATAGAAGAAAAAAGAATAGAAGAATTGACCCGATTATTTTTCTCATTATCAGGGTTCCAGCATACTAATAAAAAATAGCCGTACAGCGTCAGCGTGCACGACTATTTTTATGCGATTCTTAACGGGTGGTCCTAATATGTCGTTACGGGGCTTTTCGCTGTCTTTTCCCTATCTTTTTTTGAGGCACTTCCGGCGAAAGATTTAAACTGGTCTTTAAGCTTTTGGCGTGTCTCCGGGTTTCTCATTAAATAAGCTGCTCCAAGGGCCATGGCTGACATCATAAATTTGTTGTTTCTTTTCATCCTTTTGCCTCCTTTTAATGTTAAAATGTTTCTACATCTGTTCCATTCCCCTTTTCAGTAACATTAAACGGGATATTACGACATCTGGAGGAATCCTAATGCTGACACATTTCCAATTCAAACCTTTATATGAAAACAAACAATTGCCTGGTTGGACATTTTCTTTTTACTTCAAAAAGCAAAAGATTACCGGCATCTATCATCCTGACGGAAAAATTGAATGGACATCCGGAGAACCTGCTGGCCAGGAGGAGGACCTGAAATCCCAGATTCATGAATTGATGTTATTTCATGTATATGAATAATAAAAAAGTTAGAAGATCCATGCATGCCGATAATACCTTTTTGGAAAAATAATCCCGCCGGGATATTTTCTTTTAAAGGAGCGATTAACACATGGATAAAGAACGCAAAGTTTCAGACGACGTCCATTACGAAGGCAGGGACAAAGCTTATATGGATATAGACAGAATCATTAACGAGGGTCTTTCTGGAGGCTCCGTCCATGGCCGCGGAGATGATGTTAATATCGAACAATCAAGGGAACTCCAAAAGGAAGAACCTCCATCTGAGGCAGAGTAAAATTAAGAGGCACCTGAATTCAGGTGCCTCTTATCATCTTTTATAGGAAAGATCTGTCCAGCTGCTGGAGCTCCGCTTTTCTGGTCATCTGCTTTTCACAATCATATTAACCGCTTCCTGGATTGCATCCTCTGCATTTTTACCTTCATTATCTGCTTCCCGAATGCATGCCTCCAGGTTTTTAGCTACAATATATCCCATTGCACGGTCAACTGCAGAACGGACAGCAGATAATTGTGTAACAACATCCTTGCAGTGTTTCTCTTCTTCCATCATTCGGATTACACCCCGCACCTGGCCTTCCAGCCTTTTTAAGCGGTTTTTCATTTCAGGTGTATATTCCATGAGTCTCACCCCTCACACTCTCATTTCCCTTTATAGAAGCAGATTAAGTTCATTTTTTCAATTAAATTATAACTGCTATAATATAAGAAACACAAAAATTTATCAAACTAAGGGTAATGATATGTTAAACAAATTACATGACCGGTATCCGGGATCTCAACTTCGATTTGAAAAACCTGATTTTAGCTTTAAATCTGATAAGTATTGGTTTCATCATGAAGAGTCAGGCCAATGGCTTGGCATCTCAGCTCAAGAGGTAACTGAAGATAGTCTGATGGTCTTGAGAACTTTGTTTGAATTCCATGACTGCTCCATTCACCATGCACCTGCTGCCCAAGCCTGGTTTCAATACTTATTTTCAAATGGAGAACAGCCGTCATTCGCGAAAGATGTTCCGTACAGGCTGGTTCAATTTAAAATCTCTGAGGGCGAATGGATACGAGAAGATATGGAAGCTGCATTTAGAGGCTTTTTTGAAAAGGACATAACGATTTTATGGAACGGGGAAGCCACAGGGGTCATCATTGAGGAAAGTAACGACTCTCTATCTGAAGAAGAATTCCTTGCTGTTTCCAATGCATTGGAAAGTGACTTTTTTGTGAAAACAGCCTTTTATATTGGCATTCCGAATAAGGCGGGAACACATTTGCACAATCTTTTTAAGGATGAACAGCTTCTATTCGAGCAAGCCCTCTCTTTGCTTCCGGCTGAAAGAGTGCTGCATTTTGAGAAGCTTTTTCCCTCTCTTGTCACCGGGAACCTGGATGCATCTTTAAAAAAGAGCCTGCTTTCCCGCCTTTCTTTACTGGCAGATGACGCTGAACTCCTTCACACCATAAAAGTCTTTTTACAGAACGGCTCCAACGTTTCATTAACTGCGAAAAAATTGTATATCCACCGTAATACTCTGCAATACAGGCTGGATAAGTTCACAGAGAAAACCGGCATTCAATTGAAGGATTTTAACAGCGCGCTGACTGTTTATTTAGCCTGTCTGCTGATTGAGAAAACATAATTTGAGCACATTGCATAAAAACGCTTTCAGTTTTTTTGTGCAGTTTGGCCATATGGGAAAACCCTCATATCCATTAAACTATAATTAAGAATAAGATTATTGGGAGGTTACCCTGATGGCAGAATTAAAACTCGATAATATTTATAAAATTTATGATAATAAAGTAACAGCTGTAGAAGATTTTAACCTTCATATT
Organism: Cytobacillus sp. GQ23; assembly: GCF_059758675.1. Lineage (NCBI taxonomy): Bacteria > Bacillati > Bacillota > Bacilli > Caryophanales > Bacillaceae > Cytobacillus > Cytobacillus sp. GQ23. The sequence continues at coordinate 27,808 of NZ_JCAXER010000015.1, read as the reverse complement.
AAAGATAAGGAATTTATTGTTTTTGTCGGTCCTTCCGGCTGCGGTAAATCCACAACCCTTCGTATGATTGCAGGTCTTGAGGAAATTTCAAAAGGCGACTTCTATATCGACGAGAAGCGTGTCAACGATGTCCCTCCGAAAGATCGTGATATTGCAATGGTTTTCCAGAACTATGCACTTTATCCGCATATGTCCGTGTATGATAATATGGCTTTCGGCCTTAAACTTCGTAAGTTTCCAAAAGATGAAATCGACCGCCGTGTAAAAGAGGCAGCAAAAATTCTTGGGCTTGAGCCTTATCTTGACCGCAAGCCAAAAGCATTGTCAGGCGGACAGCGCCAGCGTGTAGCATTGGGCCGTGCGATTGTCCGAGATGCAAAGGTCTTTCTGATGGATGAGCCTTTATCAAACCTTGATGCAAAGCTTCGTGTTCAAATGCGTGCAGAGATCGCCAAACTGCACCAGCGTCTTCAGACCACAACTATCTATGTTACACATGACCAGACAGAGGCCATGACAATGGCTACCCGCCTGGTTGTTATGAAGGATGGAGTAATTCAGCAGGTTGGTGCACCAAAAGAGGTTTACGAAAAGCCTGAAAACGTATTTGTAGGCGGATTTATCGGTTCACCCGCAATGAACTTCTTTAACGGAAAGCTTGAAGAGGGCAAATTTATCATTGGCAAAACTCAGATAGCTGTCCCGGAAGGTAAAATGAAGGTTCTTCGTGAACAGGGATATACAGGAAAAAATATTATCCTCGGCATTCGACCGGAAGATATTCACGATGAACCGGTATTTATTGATGCATCTGCAGGTTCAAAAATCAATACCCGCATTGACGTTTCCGAACTGACTGGTGCTGAAACAATGATTTACTCAAGCATCGAAGGCCAGGATTTCGTTGCACGCGTCGATTCCCGCACAGATATTCAGCCGGGCCAAAACCTTGAACTCGCTTTCGATATGAACAAAGCGCACTTCTTTGATGCAGACCATGAAAGAAGAATTCGTTCTGATAAAGAATAACATTGAATGCCCCGTCAAAAACTGACGGGGTTATTTTATGCTGTCCTGCTCTACTGCCCCCACGAGTACATTCTACTCTTTGATAAACTTTACAGAATCATGGCCGCATGATGGACACTTCAGCAAATGCGGACACTCTTCCTGCTGGTAATCCCGGGGATAGCCATCCTCCATTTTCATCTGGTCAATTGGCATATACGCACTATAATCATCGTAAAAGTCCATTACTCTTCCACTGTCCTCCATCTTGCTTCCGCAGGAGCTGCAGGCTGCTTCGATATTCTCAAAGCCGTTGCAGACTGGGCAAATAGCCATTCCAATCCTCTCACTTTCGTTTTCCTTACTGATATTTATTATGATTTGTCTGTTTAACCTTCGTTATGTAAAACTCTTAATCACAAGGTTTTTTCAGGAAAAAATTCCCGATTTTCTGAAAGAATAAACTTTTATAAATCAAACATAATAGAGAGTAAACACAGCGTCATCAAGCACCAGCACTAAAAAACGATGGGTTACGCCAGGCAGTGGAGCAGGATCATATCCTTGCGCTGGTGCAATTCCAGCTAACCCAACCAAAAACCAATACACTTATATTTCGAGGAGGAAATCACATGAACAACCAATCATCTAGCAGAAGCAATTCCTCAAACCAATTACTAGTACCAGGAGTAGCTCAAGCACTTGATCAAATGAAGTACGAAATCGCTACTGAATTTGGTGTAAACCTTGGTGCAGAAACAACTTCCCGCGCTAATGGATCTGTTGGGGGAGAAATTACAAAACGCCTTGTACAAATGGCTGAGCAACAGCTTGGCGGCGGTTCTTTCTAATATAGCAAGATAACAATTGAATAAATATGGCTATGGCCCTCCTTCTTGAAAGGGGGGCCATTTTATATAAGTTGTTATTTTGCCTCAAACTGCTTATTATTTAGACCATCTTTTCAGGCACAACCCATTTCTCATATTGTTCTTCTGTAATATAGCCTGTTTTTAAGGCTGCTTCTTTCAAGGTCGAATTCTCTCTGAATGCGAGTTTGGCAATTTCCGCCGCTTTTTCATAGCCAATATGCGGATTGAGCGCTGTTACAAGCATTAATGATCTCTCAACATGGCCATTAATCACTTCTTTGTTAGCCTCCAGTCCCATCATGCATTTCTCATTAAAAGAGGCCATTCCATCTGCAAGAATCCTGATGCTTTGAAGAAGATTATAAATAATAACAGGCTTAAACACATTCAATTCAAAATTCCCCTGACTTGCCGCGAATCCGATTGAGGCATCATTTCCAAAAACCTGGCAAACTACCATCGTAAGAGCTTCACTTTGTGTCGGATTTACTTTGCCTGGCATGATGGAGCTGCCTGGTTCATTTGCAGGAATCGATAATTCTCCAATTCCGCTGCGCGGCCCGCTCGCAAGCCAGCGGATGTCGTTGGCTATCTTCATTAGATCCGCTGCAAGCCCCTTCAATGTACCATGAAAATGGACAATTTCATTGTGGCTGGTCAGGGCCTGAAATTTATTTTCAGATGAACGGAATGGATAGCCCGTAAGTCTGGATATTTCGTTTGCCATTTCAGTTCCAAATGACTTATCTGCATTAATGCCCGTTCCGACTGCAGTACCGCCAATAGCTAAGTCCAGCAGATACTGCTTTGCGCCAATCAGCATTTTTTCATTTTTTTCAAGCATGGCACGCCAGCCGCTGATTTCCTGTCCCAATGTAAGAGGGGTTGCATCCTGCAGATGAGTCCTGCCGATTTTAACGATTGTTTTAAAGGCTTCCTCTTTCGATTTAACTGTCTTTATCATTTCCTTTAATGATGGCAGCAGTTTTTCCTCCGCCTCTGTATAAGCCGCAATATGCATAGCAGTCGGAAATGTATCATTTGAGCTTTGAGACATATTCACATCATCATTGGGATGAACTTTAGTATCCCGAATCCCCTTCTCTTCCAGCCATTCATTCGCCCTTCTGGCGACAACCTCGTTTACATTCATATTTGATTGTGTGCCGCTTCCTGTCTGCCATACAGCCAGAGGAAAGTGGCTGTCAAACTTATGGTTAAGAACTTCATCACAGGCTCTTGTGATAGCCTCCATTTTGTCATGGGAAAGCTTCCCAAGTCTGTTGTTGACAACTGCAGCAGAACGTTTTACTTTGGCAAATGCATAAATTACTTCCATCGGCATCTTTTCAATGCCAATTTTAAAATTGTCCTTGCTCCGCTGTGTCTGGGCTCCCCAATATTTATCAGCAGGCACCTTCACTTCGCCGAGTGTATCTTTTTCAATCCTAAAATCAGCCAATTTCATACCTCCTTATATAATTTTATGATTCCTTTTTATTCTTTTCCCTTATTTTCAAAATTTAATGATAAAAATCAGTATAAAAAACTGCCTGGCTAGTCAGCCGGCAGCTATGCTTTTACTATTGTGTACCCAATAAAATAGCCAAGGACCATAATGCTTGCAATCACCAATGTAATAGAAAATTCCTCCATATAATCTCCTCCAGATATTCATGATAATATCAAAGTATCATGAATTCACTGAACAGAAATTCCTTGTTCGGCACTTTTCTGTGTCGGGAATGTGAATACTTTTTGAACAAGTCGCTTGGAAAAGATATTCGCGATAACCGGTGTTTCCGCGTGTTAATTATAAAAGAAAGCGCCCTCCGGCGCTTCCCCCTATCCTGCAAGTGTTGATCCCTGCTGGAGCTGATACATCTGATAGTATTTTCCCTTACGCTCCATTAACTCTTCATGGTTTCCTTTTTCAACGATTCTGCCTCTATCCAGAACGAGGATTTGATCAGCATTGCGGATTGTCGAAAGCCGATGGGCGATGATAAAGGTGGTTCTTCCTTTTTTGAGCACGTCCATCGCTTCCTGGATAATTAATTCTGTCTCAGTGTCTATGCTTGATGTTGCTTCATCCAGTATAAGGATGGCAGGATCAAAAGCAAGGGCACGTGCAAATGAAATAAGCTGTCTCTGCCCGCTGGAGAGCGTACTTCCCTTCTCGATAACCGGCTCATCGAAGCCTTTTTCAAGATGCTGAAATATCTTATCTGCTCCGACATCCTTCAGGGCCTTTTCCACTTTCTCCCTTGATATTTCCGGGTCATCAAGACTGACATTTGAAGCAATGGTTCCTGTGAACAAAAAAGGATCCTGAAGGACGATGCCCATATGCTTTCTAAGCTCCTGCCTTGGAATCTGTTTAATATCCATTCCATCGATCATTATTTTGCCTTCCTGACAATCATAAAAGCGGAAAAGCAGGTTCATGATTGAACTCTTCCCTGAGCCAGTATGGCCTACGAGTGCAACTGTCTCACCGTGCTTTGCTTCAAAATTAAGATCCTTCAGCACATATTCCTTCTCCTTGTAGCCGAAGTGCACATGATCAAATGTAACATTCCCTTTATAGCGGGGTATTTTATTATCACTGATATCAAAGCCTTCCTCATCAAGCAGTTTGAAGACTCGTTCACCGGCAACCAATGCCTGTTCAAGATTGGCCAATTGGTTAACAATGCCCTGCACAGGCTGAAACAGGCGGTTAATATAGTCTACAAACGCATATAACATCCCAAGTGAAATGACAGCTGAAGCATTAAGCGATTCTCCTCCAAAGTACCAGATAAATGCTACAAAAACCACATTCCTCAGCACGCCCACTAAATTATGCGATGTAAGTGAATTCAGGCTCAAGAGTTTATTTTGGAAGGTAAAATGCTCTGTATTCAGCTTTTCAAAATCCTTCTGTGTATCTTTTTCGCGGCCAAACGCCTGGATAATGTTCATACCCTGTATCGATTCGTTAACTATTCCATTGATATCACTCACCCTTGAACGGATCACGTGATTATATTTTGATGCATACTTCCGATACACAATCGCCCAAACATATAAAATCGGAAGCAGGATTAGACATATCGCAGCAAGCTTGGCATTTAAAATAAACAATGCGATATAAATACCTGAAATATATATGGCACTTGTAAAAAAGGTTGCCAATACTGTCACATAAAGCTCACGGATGGCTTCTGTATCATTCGTTATACGGGCAACCACCTTGCCTGCCGGAAGATTATCAAAATAACTAATTGGCAGCCTTTGTATCTGTCCGAAGACATCCTTTCTCATTTGCTGGATAATCCTGTTTGCTGACTTTTGCAGAAAAAATCTCTGGCCGTACTGAAAAAATGCAGCGACAACCAGCAATCCAAAGTAAAAAGCCAAAAGCTGAATAATTTTAGGAATCTCAGGTGAATAAAATAGCATCAATTCTTCAACAGACAATGCCTTCCCTGCATATGTTTCAGTCTGGCCGCCTTTTTCAATAAAGAGTTTATCCTCTTTGAACGTTCGCTCTCCATCAAAAGCAATGTCACCGCTGATAAAGATGAATTGGCTTCCAGCCTGCAGGATGCGGGCCTGATCTATTTTCCGCTCATCCTGATCTAGGTTTTGCTCCTTTTTGTAAAACTGGCCATCATACTCCACGGCATCTTCTCTGTCTTCTGTCTGATACCAGACAGATTCTATGCCAAGGATATGGTCATCAATCATCTTCTTTGCGATAAAAGGCCCTGCCAGATCTGCTGCTACTGCTACTGTTAGCATCAGCAGGGCAGCAATAATTATTTTCTTATAATGAAGTGCATACTGGAATAACCGCTTTCCTGTAGTCACGAAAGCACCTCCTCTTCAGCAGTTGTTTGAGTCTGCTGCCTCAAAAATTGTTCCTTGTACCATCCATCCATAGCCATCAAGTCCTCATGAGTGCCTTCTTCTGCTATCCTGCCTTCATCAAGGACAATAATATGATCGGCATGCTGGACTGCGGACATCCTGTGTGTCGTAATGATTGTTGTTTTTCCTTTGCGTTCAGTCCGGATATTTTCAATAATTTTCTTCTCTGTTTTAGCATCAACGGCTGAAAGAGAGTCATCAAGAATCAGAATTTCCGGATCCTTCACAAGTGCACGAGCAATCGAAATCCGCTGTTTTTGACCTCCTGATAAGGCCACTCCTTTTTCACCGACCATTGTTCCAAGCCCTTCCGGCAGAAGTTCAAGATCTTTTCGAAAAGCTGCCAAATCAATCGCTTTTTGCATTTCCTCTTCAGTTGCTTCCTCTTTTCCAAAAAGGATGTTTTCCCGTACAGTCCTTGAGAAAAGAACATGATCCTGAGGAACATAACCAATCCATCCCCTCGTCCTTTCAAGCTCCTGTTCTTCAATCGGAACGCCTGCAATGGCAAGCTTCCCTGACCCTGACGGATATTCTCTTAATAGCTGCTTGATAAAAGTGGTCTTACCGCTGCCTGTTTTTCCTACAATACCGAGTGTTTCCCCGCGTTCAATATGCAGCTTAATCCCTGTGAGATTAGCCGTTTTTGAGGAAGGATACTGGAAATGTACATCCTCGAAGGTAACATTGGCAGGGACTGCAACCATAGAAGGGGTTTCAGGATTCTCAATATCCTGCTTAGCTGACAAAGTTTCCTGCACCCGGTCAAGGGATGCATTTCCCCTTTGCATAATATTAATTAATTCTCCTATAGCAAACATTGGCCAAATCAGCATGCCCAAGTACACATTAAAAGACACAAGCTGGCCCAGAGTGATGGTTTGGTGGAAAACAAGGTAAGCGCCATATCCAAGTCCTATCAGATAGCTTAAGCCCACAATCACCTTTATCGTCGGTTCAAAAAGAGAATCAATTTTCGCCACTTCAATATTTTTGCTGTAAACATCTTCAGTGAGTTCATGGAAACGCTGCTGATCAGCTCTTTCCTGAACATAAGCGCGCACCACCCGAACTCCCGAAACGGATTCAAGTACCCGGTCATTTAGTTCTCCGAAAGCATCCTGGGCACTCATAAACCGTGTATGAATCTTTTTCCCGTAAACTTTTATCAGATAAGCCATGATAGGCAGCGGCAATATTGCTGCAAAGGTTAGTTTCCAGCTAACCAGAAATCCCATGGTAAACAATATTGTCAGCATAAAAACGCTGGAATCCACGAGGGTTAATATTCCAAAACCGGCTGTTACCGAAATCGCTTTTAAATCATTTGTTGCCCTGGCCATTAAATCACCGGTCCGGTTTTTCTCAAAAAATGTTGGAGTCATTTTTAATAGGTGGCCCATAAACTGTGAACGCAGCTTTCTTTCAACTAGGAATGCCCCTCCGAAGAGCTGATACATCCAGATATAGGTTATTGCATAGGATACAATTGTAATGCTTGCCAATACTCCAAGGTATTCCACTATTTTAGCACTGCTCATTTGACCCAAATGGATGTCATCAATCGCCATTCCGACAAGCCTTGGAGGCATGACATCAAGAATTCCTACAAGGATCAGCAGTGTAATGGCACTTGTATACCTTTTCCAGTTTTCTTTAAAAAACCAGCTTAATTTACCTAAAATCGAAAACAACGATCTCTCCCCTTTCCGGTATGAAGCTCAAGTTTAAAGAGAGCTTTCATACATAAACCAGCAGCAAATTCATAACTAGCCTCCATCCAGATCCTCCGGCAAAATTGTTTTTCTTTTCATTCTTACAGCATTCATAAAAGTTCCTCCTTGTTTATTTGGCTGCGAAAACAGCCTCTATTAAAACTTACATTTATGGAAACAGGCAGTGCCTGTATTTCCTGTTGGTTATTGTATTATTGGACGAAAAAAAGACATACCGCGGCATGCGATATGTCTTTAGAGACAAAAGAGCCCACGTTACCTAATGTAACCTGTGCTCCTTTAAAGTGCAGGCAAATCCTGTTTAGAGTTTAATATGTTTTAAAGGAGAGGTTACAGTTATTAATTTATGTGCTGTTGTTTGATGATGATGAATTAAGATCATTTTGTAGCCCTCCTTTTCATTTTTTTCCATATTGGTAAGATTATCACCGCTTACAGTAAAAGTCAATCAGTCTTTTGCCTACTTTTAAAAATTTTCTGTCATCTCCAAAAAAAGGATCCATCAGGATCCTCTATGATGCCAATCTTCTTTTTTGCCTGTTAATAAAGTCAATGGTTATCCGGTTAAAGGTATCAGGCTTATCAATATTGCATACATGGCCTGCCCCTTTAATGACTTTAACTGTAGCTGTTTTTGCTTTTTGGGCAATGCTCTTTACAGACTTAATAAACAAGTGGTCTTCCTGCCCCATGATGAAAAGGGTTGGAATGTGAGAAATGCTTGATTGTATTTTTCCGAGGTACGGGTTAACTGATTTTGTTAATCTCAGCCAATTGATGAATTCTTTTTGGCACATTTTTGCTGCCTGTCTTACAAAGGCATGTCTTGATTCAAGATGGTGTCTTTTTGGCATGATAATCCAGGCAAAAAGCTTATAAAGCAGCATATATGGAAGCATATACTTAGTCAGGTTCGCAATGGCTATCAAAAACCTTGTGCGCCGGTTCAGCTCAGTAATGGCTCCGCCCAATATCATCGAAGCTACTCTATCGGGATGATCCTGTGCGATCGTCTGAATTACGATAGTCCCCAGCGAAATTCCGACAAAGTGAGATTCTGCGATATCTAGATGATCGAGTACCTCAACTATTTCCTGAGATACTTCAGAGAAATGATCACCTTCTTCCCAGGTGCCCCTTCCGGATTGACCATGCCCCCGCAGATCTACCAGCAGAACATTGAAATGCTTTTTGTATTCTCTCATTTGTTTATACCAAATTGCAGAGCTGCCCCCTGCACCATGAACAAAGGTAACCCATGGCAGGGATTCATCTTTCACATACGTACGGTAATATAGCATATATACTCCAATCCACATTCTAGTATCATTTTCTTAGTATAGTTAATTAAGAAGGTTCACTTTATTGTAAAGGATTTCAGCGGAAATTGCTTTTAATATCCCAAAAAATCCTCCAGTTTCTTTTTAAGTATTTTCTGCCAAATATTCATCAACACTCCTTTCCCTACATAGAGCATTGGGAAACCTAAAGAAACGGATATAGGCCGGTTTTTTCCATTTTTAATTAGAGAGTACCGTGTTCGGACTCTGACTCCCGGATTTCTTCTTTTTCTGTCCGAAATATCACCAAGTTGGGACTCACTTCCGGATCCTTCTCTTTCTGTCAAATGCTGCTGCACCAGGTTAGCGCCGATCATAAAAAAACCAGCTAATCTACGTCAGCTGGCTCTTCTCCTCTTATTCTTCAATTATGACTGCAGTCCCATAGGCTATAATTTCTGCGGCATTCTGCATAACAGCTGAGGTTTGAAGCCGCATTCCTATGATTGCGTTAGCCCCTTTTGCTTTCGCATCTTCAACCATTCTGCCAATTGCCTTCTGTCTAGCTTCATCCATCATTTCAGTATATTCTCCAATTTCTCCGCCTACAATTGTTTTCAATCCTGCCAGAATGTCTTTACCGATATGCTTTGTCTGGACTGTACTGCCCCTTACAAAACCTTTAATTTCTTTAATCTCTTTACCGTATACGGTATCAGTAGTCACTATAATCATTTTTTTCTTCCTCCTCTTTTTCTTTTTTTCTCTCAGCTATTAGCGCAATGAATAACGCAATGATCAATAATGCATATAAAATATAAAACATAATTGCAGCCTTTATATTAATAAATAGCATGGCAATCCCGAGCAGCTGGCCGCCAGTGGCTGCAAGAAGCAGAATCTGTTTTAATCTTTTCATCCTTTCATCCCTCAATTAATCTTTTTTCTTCCAGGTCTTTTTGATGAAAATCAAGTAAAACAAGGTCGGCATTGGCGCCTGTATTAAACCAATTATTCCCCAAAGCCAATAATTATGACCGTGCTTTCTGGCATCCAGGAATAGGAACGTACTCTGTGCAATTAGGAGGATTCCCACTATAATCAATAAGGGAAGCGAAATTTCTTCGCTGTTCATGTGCCATTCACCTGTTTCACAAAGCTGACTGTGCTGTATACCATAATAAAAACAGTGACAAATCCTTGAAGCAAAAGGAATACAGCTGGCAGCTGATACAATATGAATAATATCGAAGTTACAATGAGGAGCGCTGCAACAGTGAAGATAGCTAACTCCCTGATCAATTTCTTTTTCATTGTATGTTGTTGCTCTGCAACCAAGGTTTCAAAGTATTGCAGGTCAGGTGTATATACCGGAACGTTTTCGTCCAGCCCCCTCAATCCGTCTTCTATCTCCCTTACTGCAGCCAAAAAATGTTCATCTTTATGATCGTTTTCCAGCTGCAGCACTTTCCTGTTCACCATAAATCTTCAACTCCTCTCTTACAGACATGATCCCATTGTGCACTCTTGATTTAACAGTGCCTGAAGATATGTTCATCATGTTTCCAATTTCCTCGTACGAATAGCCATAATAATGCTTAAGTATGATAGGTATCCTAATCTCGTCTTTTAGTTTTCCTAAAGCTGACAAGGTATCATTCCATTCTTCATTCCGGCTTTCAAGATGCCACTTCATGCGTCTGAGGGCTTCTTCCTGCGCTTTCCAGTTCCTCTCTCTTTTCGACTTTCGCTTCTGATCAATATACAAATTCGTAGCAATGGATATCAGCCAGGAGGAAAACTTCGATTTGCCATTAAACAGGCTGATTTTTTCAACACATTTAGCCATAGTTTCCTGAGCAAGCTCTTCAGATGTATCAGGATTCATGGTAATTTTGATTAAGTATTTAACCAAAAAGGGATAATTATTTCTAAAAAGTATGGCAAATGCGAGCTGATCGCCTCGTTTGGCACTAGCTATCAGGTCTTTCTCCTCCATCAGCTTCTTTCCTCTCTACTCTATCATCTCATATCAGCTGTTTGTTTCACTCATAAGACGTTTAAGAGATGAAAAGGTTCATTATTTATTGAAAATTATTTTTTCATACATAAAAAGCCCCTATTATAGGGACTTTTATTACATTATACTGCACCAGTCTGTTCTAAAGAATGTGCTTTACCGCTTTTTTCGTTTTTTTTCGTTAATCCTGGGAGAACGAGGCTGTAAAATACACCAACAAGTGCTAAACAGCCGCCTACCATCCAATATAGCATTTCCACTCTTAGGAATCCTGGAAAGCTGACAGCAATTAATCCGAGTGTTATAGATTGTGAAAGCATCATCAGCGGACTTACTCATCCCTGTACTCTTCCCATCATCTTCGGATCCACAATGCTTGGCATCCAGCCGCCAATTGCGACGTTCACTAAAGGAAGGCCAAACGCTGCAGCAAATAATAAAGAAAGGAAAATAAACGTGTTCTCTGCAAAAGATGCAGCAATGATGAAGCTGCCGGTTAACAGCAGTCCGGCAATGATGAGCTGATATAGCTTGAATTTTTGAGTGAGCAAAGAAGCAACAAAGCTTCCAATCAGAACACCAATCCCAAATGTTATTCCGAGCAAGACTGAATATTCCTCATAGGATTGCGGCTCGAGCTTATATTTCAGCATAAAAATAGGCATGACTGAAAAACCTCCATTTACCACACCGAAAACGAAAAAGCCAACAAGCAAGGCAGATAATAATTTATGCTCGATAATATATTTGATCCCCTGTATAAAGTCCTTGAAGACAAACGGTATATCCAAGTCTCTAATCCCATGCGCGCCATTTGGCAGACGGACCTCTTCGGGTATGCGGCAGGATTTTATTAATAAAGCACTGATGATAAAGGTAAGCGCATCAGCTGCAATTGCACCGTATACTCCCACTGTCCAGTAAGCAAGAATACCAAGCCCGTTTCCGAACAGCATGAAAAGACTCATCACAACCTGATTAAGGCCTGCAGCGGTCGTATAATCTTCACTTTTCAAAATGCCTTGAATCATACCATGTTCAGCAGGAAAGAAGAATTTCTGAATAGCACTCCTCAGGAACAATACTGCAAATACCAGCGGCATCCAGCCAATAATAACAGTCAGCAAAAACACAATTGATAATAGCGCGCTAATCCAATCACAATGATAAGCTATTTTTTGGCGATCCATCCTATCCGCAAACACTCCAACTAAAAAAAACACCGCCAGAGTTGGAACAGAAAACATCAATTCTGTTAGTGCGGCATAAAAAGGCTGTTCTGAGAAACGATCCAGCAAATAAAACATAAAGGCAGTTAAACCAATCGTACTTCCCATCTGAGAAGTGAAGTTGGCGAAAAATAATTTTACATAATTGGCATTTTGGAAAATACCCCGGAATTTTTGCATCTCTTTTACCTCAGTTTCCCTGATTTATATCATAAATATAAATTGAGACTAACATTTGATAAAGCGGCTTATGATGGTTTTAATCTCCTTCTTGAGACTGAAAGTGATTCAAACCCCTAAATCGGATGAAGTAAAAAGGTAATTATTCACACTTTGAACCAGGTGGTTTACGGTTGTAATCACCGGGGTAATTCCATAATACAACCACATCATTAAACGATTAATATAAAATACTTTATTAAAAGGAGATTTTTAAAATGAAAGAAATTATTTCTGCTAATGTATTAGTTCAAAACAAGTTCACAATGAAGAAAATGCTTGAAATTTACCAGGCGTCAAAACAATTTGATGGCACCACTTATCTCTACAGCAAACATAAAGCGGTGGATGCCTCAAACCTTTCTAAATTAGTTTCCTTCCTTTTAACAGTGAAGCAGCAAACAAGCCTGAAAATCATTGTGGAAGGAACAGAAGTTCAGAACCATCTGCAGCACATTAAAGATATATGCAGCAACCATGTTTCTGAGGTTCGCCTGTCAGAAAAACGTTTCATTAATGCAGCTGAAACAATTCAGCTGTAAAATGACTATTTTAATGCAGAGAGAATGGAGTGAAAAATAGATGATACGTACAATTTTTATGGTAGTTGGAGCGATTGTGGTAATTGGAGCGCTAATCAACTGGTTATTCTAAAATATAACTATTAAAAAAAAGGCCGGATGGCCTTTTTTTATTTATATGCAACCGCAATTGGCTGATAAAAACCTGACTCTTCAGGGAGGAGCCATTTCACCTCTCGAAAACCGGCTTTGTGCAGAAGCTGGTTTAAGTCTTCCCTTCGATAGGCCCTATACTGAGAATTTCTCTCAGACACAGACCAATCCCCATCCTTTTCCACCATTGTAAAATGCCTCAAATTATATATATCGGAATGCTGCTGCCACTCCCAAAGCTGAAAGGTTATAGTGTGATCCCTTATTGCTGGCAAGGTGGATGATGGCTTTTCTTTTAGTATTTCATCATAATTCCTGATAGAAAAGAGAAAAATACCTTTCCCGCTGAGTAAACTGTAAACCTCTTTAAGTGCCTTGATACATTCTTTTTCGTCCATAAGATGGGGCAAGGCATTATCCATAGAGAGGATGGCCCGGAAAGTTTCCTTGTGGACAGATGATAACTCCTTCATGTCTGCCTGAAAAAATGGGATATCCAGTTGTCTCTGTTCTGCTTCTCTTTTTGCTCTTCCTATAGATTTTCCGCTAATGTCGGATGCGGTTATTTTGTATCCCTTTTTGGCCAGAGCTAATGTCTGAGTTCCTATTCCGCATGAACAATCCAATAGGGATGATGTTTTTTCTATGCCTTCTGCTGATAAAAGATTATCCAATACATCACCCTGCCTTGAAATGGATCGATCCCAATCCTCAAATATCAAGTGATACTCTTCCGCTAATGCATCATAGAATTTTTCTGCCATGTTAGGTGCCTCCTTTAAAAAAAGAGTACAGTTTTTCACTGTACTCGTAAAATATAATTCATTAATCATGCTTCTTTTCTCTATCTTTCTTTTTATCTCTCTTTTTTTCTTTTTCTTTGCGTTTTTCTTTCCCTTTATTCCATTTTTCTTTCCATTTTCCTTTTTCTTTTTCTATTTTATCTTTTATCTTTTCTTTTTCTTTCTTTATCTTTTCTTCCCAGGCTTTTCTTTGCAGCTCTTTTTGTCTTTGTTCCATCAGACCGGCTATATGAGGGACATTAAATGATTCAGCTTCCTGATTTTTCAAAGCTTCTGACATGATTGTCCGGAATATTGGAGCAGTGCCTTCACTGCTTGAAGTTGTAAGATAATTATTCGCATCTGTATTATCATGGCCAACCCACACAGCACCTACGAGCTGTGGTGTGTAGCCGACAAACCATTGGTCTTTAACTCCGTCAATGCCTTCGATGGTCATTTGTGTACTTCCTGTTTTCCCTGCAACTTCTCTGCCTGGTATTTGGGCAGCCTTCCCTGTACCATGCTGAACCACCCCAAGTAGCATGGTTGTTATATTGTCTGCAACATCCTTGGAAATGACTTTTGTATTCTCACCTTTCCACTCTGCTACAGTGACTCCGTCTTTATCGACTATTTTTGTAATGGAGTGGGCTTCCGGCCTCTCGCCGCCATTTGCAAATACAGCATATGCCTGTGCCATGGTCAATGGAGACACCCATTCACTTGTTCCCCCAAGAGCAAGTGCAAGATTTCGATTGATGGCGTCATCAGGTATGCCAAACCTTGATGCTGCATCTACCCCTTTTTCCACACCAACCTCATCCAAAAGCCATACAGCAGGAACATTCAATGAGTCCTTGACTGCTTCATACATTGGCACATTTCCCCGGAACTGTCCGTTGTAGTTATTCGGCTCATAATCTTTGCCAAATGTCATTTTTTCATCTTTAAGTTCATCTGTGATCTTCCAACCCGATTCCAATGCGGCTGCATATGGCACGATCGGTTTCATTGTCGATCCAGGCTGGCCCACTTTATGAACGGCACGGTTATGTCCAAGAAGGGTATGTTCGCCTCTTCCGCCTGCAAGGGCGCGAATTCCGCCATTCTTCGGATCCAGAAGTACAGCTCCGCTTTGTACTGGCTGATCTCCAGTACCTTTAGGAAATAATTGATCATTTGTATAGGTTTCTTCTACACTGCTCTGCATATCCTGATCAAGCTCTGTATATATTTGATACCCTTCACTTAAAAGCTCATCTAGCGAAATATTGTATTTTTTCATCGCCTCTTCCAGTACAGCGTCTACATAATAAGGGTATTTCCCTTTAAGGGGATCACCGCCGCCGTCTTCGAAGACAAGCTTTTCATTTTTTGCTTTTTCCCATTCCTTTTCAGAAATAAAGCCATATTCCTTCATACGATCAAGGACGGTATTCCTTCTTTCAATTGCCTTTTCTTCATTTTGGTATGGATTGATGGCTGATGGGGCTTTAACCAGCCCTGCCAGCAGTGCGGCTTCGCTAATGGACAGATCCTCAACATCCTTTCCATAGTACTTCATCGCCGCCCGTTTGATCCCCCAGGCGCCTTCCCCAAAATAAACCTGGTTTAGATACATCTGAAGAATTTCGTCTTTGCTGTATTCCTTTTCGATTTCAAGCGCAAGGAAGAATTCTTCCAGTTTTCTTTTATATGTTTTTTCTGCAGATAATAAGGCATTTTTGGTCAGCTGCTGGGTAAGCGTACTCCCGCCCTCTACTATTCCGCCTGCTTTCACGTTTGTAAAAAAGGCCCTGCCAATTCCTTTTAAATCAATGCCGCCATGATCATAAAAACGGTGATCTTCAATCGCGATTACAGCATTCTTCATATGATCTGGAATTTGATCAATGGAAATGCCTTCATTTTTATTTGCAGAGATCTTGCTGGCTACTTCCCCATCTCCGTCATAAATGACTGTTGATTGCGCAAGCCCTGCTTCAAGCGCACTTATATCCGCATCCTTATATGAAAAATAGACGAAGCTTAAGAAAGCCAGGACCAAAGTAGATGCAAACAATATGGATACCTGTGTCAGGTGCAGTTTATTCCAAGTTAACTGAAACTTTTTAATAACTGAAGTTCTCTTTCTCATATTTCCTCCATTAGTCTTGATGAAAATTAGTTTGCACTTGTTCGGAAGTCTTCAGATTACACCGATAACAGCATAACTTCAAAAAATATGTTTTTATATAGTATTTTATTTCCATGGTAATTTCTTTTGGACATATAAAATATACCCTGAAATTTTCAAGGTCACTCTTCACAGCTGAAAATATGCATTAGACCTTACGGAATCCGGTCATTTTTTATGGGGGTATTAAAAGTTTTGGCTCTATTTCAAAGATTGTTATTCTTTGTATATGAATACTGCCCGTTGATTTAATTAAAGTTATGAAAAACAACAACTTTACGAATATAGCCTAAGTTTTCCAGCCCTGATGATTTTTATGATTTACTCTTTACAGCTAAGGGTATATAAACAATAAGTTTCCTTATTTTAAGAAGGAGTGAACATTGATGAATATTAATAGAATTGTATTGGGCTATGATGATTCGGATGGCAGCAGGCAGGCATTGAATATGGCAATCGGATTAGTTAAACAAAATCCTGAAGCTCAGCTCCTGGTTGCTCAGGTCTTTGAAGAAACAGTGGAAAATATCCCCATAACTAATAAAAAAGCGGTGGAGCCTGTTAGAACAAACGGCTATCTGCTGGAAGGAATTCAGATTCCTCCTCTTCCGGTATATCATGATGAATCCTCGTCCAATACACACGCAAGAGTAAAGCATAGTGTTGACAATACTTTTTATAATGCAAAGGAAATCCTTGAGCCTTATGGCATTAATGCAAAGTTCGAAGTTCTTGAGGGGGGCCCGGCAGAAAGCATATGTGAATATGCAGCGGCCGAAAACGCTGATTTAATCATTGTGGGAAACTCAGGCAAAGGCGGAATTAAAGAAATGTTCCTTGGGAGCACCAGTACAAAAATTGCCAAAAGTGCCACTTGTCCGGTTCTTATAGCTAAAGATAAGGAATATCCCGTAAAATAAAAAAGCAGCCCGGCGGCTGCTTTTTTATTGTTGCTGAAGGTCTTTATTCTCTGCTGCGAGCTCCTCAAACCGTTCTTTAGAAGACAATTCATCGAAACTGCTGTAAATCCTAAAATGGTCCTGGTCAATAATCCTGTAGTGCTGGCTGATAATGTTTTGCTGAAGGATCAAACCGTTGCTTCTCTTTATTTCCCGCCACCATAGCTTTCCGCCAAGAGTCTTTTCCTTCCTATAATCGATTCCTTCTCTGGCAATAGTCTCAAGGACTTCAAGCGGTTCATTTCCAAACAAAAACCGGACTGTTTCCGTTTCTCTGAATAATGCACAAACAGCTACCACTGTGGACCAGCCTGCCTCCGCTCGCCCTTTCTCTATTTGAACCAGGGTCTTTTTTGAAACACCAATAATTTCCGCCATTTTATCCTGTGTGTATCCTGCCTCTGTCCGAATAAGACGTATCTTATCTGAAACTTTCAGTATAATTTCATCTCTAGTCAATGCAGCTTCATTCCTTTTTTGTTGTTGGTGTAAATTTACACCTGTTTTATATATTATAAAAGAAATAATGACAATATTACAAATTAAAAACTAGCTTTTCCTTTAACTATACCAATTATATCAAAAAAATAACTGTGCATTTAGTCACGAGTTAGCTATAATCTACAGGGTAAAAATTACTGTAATTTTCCATAAAATTAACAGAGGATTTTAAAAAATTCTATCGAAATTTATGGGTTAAGTGTTACTATGAAAAAAAAGTGGAGGATAAAATGACGATTGAAACAAATAATGCCATTTTGGAGCTGCTTCTGACGGAAAGAGAAAACCTTTTAAGGGAATGGAACGATAAAATCCTCATAAATAGGGATGATCCTTTTAAAGATAAAATTAAAGATAATGGCGACGCCATGTACCAATTGGTGATTCAAATATTGCTGAAAGATGGGAAAGAACTCGAAGACTATATTCAGAAACTGGCGTACTCTGTCGCTGAACAGCGAGTAAAAGCAGATATTAATATTGGAGATTTTGTTTATAATGTCAATCTGGGAAGAACGATCATTCTCAATATATTGAATCGTTCTGAAATACATTTTAATGATCTCCAGAGACAGTACGAAAAAATCGGTTATTGTTTCGATAAATTCTTGTATCACGCTGTGTCCAGATATACGGACGCCAAGGATCAGATAATAAAGGAAAAAACACAATTTATCGATTCCACCCATAAAGATAGATTAACGCTGCTGGGCCAGATGACTTCAAGCTTTATTCATGAATTCAGAAATCCGCTTACGTCTGTACAAGGGTTTATTCAGCTGTTAAAATCCGAAAATCCCTCCATGAAGTATTTAGATATCATTTCAAATGAACTGGAGCAGCTGAATTTTAGAATTTCACAATTCTTGCTCCTATCTAAAAAGGAACTGATTGGAAAAGAAAAAATCACTTTCTCTTTAAATGAATTAATAGATGAAGTCCTTATATTTTTGTATCCCAGTATTTTGGATGGAAAGGTTACGATTCTTCAGGATATGAAAGAAGATATCTATTTGGTTGGCTATGCGGATGAAATCCGTCAAGTTTTCATCAATATTATCTTCAATGCTATTGATGTGCTTACACAGTACCGGAGCGACCCTGTCATCCATATTAAGAGCAAATGGGTTCCGGATGGTCAGATTAAGCTGGATATTTCCAACAATGGGCCGAGAATTCCGGATCATCTTGTTAATTCTATATTTGAGCCATTTGTTACAACCAAAACACTCGGAACGGGGCTTGGTCTATTTGTTTGCAGAGAAATAATTGAAAAGCACCAAGGGACTCTGACCTGCGACACCGAATCAGACTGGACCGTGTTCAGCATAACTCTTCCAACTGAAAAGCTGACTAAAGACAAGAGCTGACTCCGAACCGGGAGCAGCTTTTTCATCTTTCATTCAAAGTAGCCTTTTTACAAAAAAATCATATACTTTTATTTTTTTCCAGATTATTATTAATATTATTTGCAGTTTGGGTGAAGGAGGTTTATCACTTGTTTTCATTAAAAGTAGATGAAGAAATAGAATTACAATTGTTCCAGCTTCATCATTCAGAAGAGCTTTTCGACCTGGTGGACAGAAACCGCATCCACTTAAGAGAGTGGCTTCCATGGGTAGATAATATGGCTTCACCAGTTCAGTATCATTCGATTATTCCTTTATGGCTGAAACAGTTTGCCGATAATAACGGCTTTAATGCCGGAATCCGTTATCAGGGAAATCTTGCAGGCTCTATAGGTTTTCACCAAATCGACTGGAACAACAGACAAACCAGCATTGGCTACTACCTTGCAAAGGATTTTGAGGGAAGCGGAATTATGACTCGAAGCGTGCAGGCCATGATCAATTATGCTTTTTTTGATTTAAAACTGAACCGCATCGAAATCCGCTGCGGGATCAGAAATGAAAAAAGCCGAGCGATACCTGAACGTCTTGGCTTTCGCCAGGAAGGTATTATAAGGGATGGCGAGTATCTTTATAATCGATATCACGATCTTGCCGTATATGGACTTCTGGCAAGAGAATGGAGAATTTAAACTAAAAGCTGTTTTGAAAGAGTTTGTTGCTTTTTCATAACCTAATTTAATTTGCTGAGTTGATCTTCGATGTGGGCACTTGATCCTCGAAAATGCTGACGCATTTCCTTCGTTCGGTGCCTGATAGAGGTAGCTTATCAAATGTCCTGCGGGAGGAGAGGGCAGTGTGAGACCCCGCAGGCGAAGCCGAGGAGGCTCGCATTCTTCCCCGCGGTTGCTGCAATCAACGGGCAGAATTCATAAAGAAAAACAACAATCTTTGAGAAAAGAGCCAAACAGAAAGCCTGCGAACAGGCTTTTTTTATTTTCCCCTGCATTTAGGATCGGCAATATTTATTACTCCTGATTACATCTCTTAATTCAGGGTAATTCATATAAAATGTATCCTTTATTCATGATTTATTTGTAAAATTTATGAATAAGGGAAAAGTAGTTATAAAGGAGGTGGCGGTCCCTTACCTTTACAGGAAGGGTTTTATATGATCACCCTTAACCTATTCTTGCTATTTTTATTAATTGCATTAACTGCTTTCTTTGTTGCATCTGAATTTGCCATTGTTAAAGTGCGAACTTCACGAATTGACCAGCTTATCCTGGAAGGAAATCCTAAAGCCCATTCTGCGAAACAAGTGATAAGCAGCCTGGATGAATATTTATCTGCCTGTCAGCTTGGAATTACAATCACCGCACTGGGCCTTGGCTGGCTCGGTGAACCGACTATCGAGAGACTGTTTCAGCCTATATTTGAAAGTCTCAGCTTGCAGGCTTCCTTAACTCATATCCTCTCCTTTGTCATTGCTTTCGCTGTGGTGACTTTTCTCCATGTGGTCATTGGGGAGCTTGCGCCAAAAACCTTTGCCATTCAAAAGGCAGAGGCCATAACTTTATCTTTTTCAAAGCCATTAATAATATTTTATAAGATAATGTATCCGTTCATTTGGATTTTAAATGGTTCAGCCAGGGTTGTAACAGGATTATTTGGACTGAAGCCGGTTTCAGAGAGTGAGATGGCTCATTCAGAAGAAGAGCTTCGGATTATCCTATCTGAAAGCTTAAAGAGCGGTGAAATTAACCCATCCGAATACCAGTATGTTGATCGAATATTTGAATTTGACAATAGAATAGCCAAAGAAGTTATGGTTCCGCGGACCGAGATTGTTACCATCCCGGAAGATTCATCACTGGCAGAAACCCTCGATCTCATATTAAATGAACGATATACACGCTATCCGGTCACTGCTGGCGATAAGGATAATATTCTCGGGATCATGAATGTTAAGGAAATCTTAACTGACTGTGTAAGAAAAAAATGTGAAGAGGAACGCCCATTACTGCAATATATTAAACCTGTCATCAGAGTTATTGAAACCATCCCTATTCATGATTTGCTCCTTAGAATGCAAAAGGAGCGTTCACATATGGCTATTCTCCTTGATGAGTATGGCGGAACTGCCGGATTGGTCACTGCAGAAGATATCCTGGAAGAAATCGTAGGTGAAATCCGGGACGAATTTGATGCCGATGAACTTCCGCTTATTCAAAAGTCAGGGGAAAACCATTATATCCTTGATGCGAAACTGCTGATTTCAGAAGCAAATGATCTCCTGGGCACAGCTTTATCTGATGATGATGTGGACACCATCGGCGGCTGGATCATGACGCAAAAGTACGATGCTGCACAGGGAGACATTATAGAAGAAGATGGATACAGATTTATGATCAAAGAAATGGACGGACACCATATTTCTTATATTGAAGTTGTGAAAATAATAAAATGAATTACTTAAGACCAGAAGCATACTTTAGCTTCTGGTTTCTCTTGCCTGCAGACAGTTTAAGCTGCTTCATGTAACCCATCTGAAATTTTTTATTTTTTCCGAATCTTTTTACTTCATATTTTATGAATAATTTCATAAAATAAGTGTAATCCTTTTTTCCAAACTGCTACGTTTGACTGTATGGTTTCCGCAACGTATAATTAATTCTAACTATATCTCTTGTTGAAAAGTACTATTATGGAGATATAAGTATTCAAAACAGAGGTGATATGATGGGGCTTACTATCGTATCGGCGAATTAGCCAATATTGCTAATGTTTCTAAAAGAACAATTGACTACTACACTAGCATTGGACTAATAAAAGCGAAACGCTCAAAATCAAATTATCGCATATATTCAGAAGAAGTATTGTCTGATTTAAGATTCATTGAAGAATGCAAACAACTGCATCTACCGCTTGAAGAGATTAAAAGAAAACTAGAAATGAAAACGAAAAGGGAGATTCAGACAGGGGAAGTTGAAAAGCATATAAACACAGTGACTTTACAGATGAAACAGCTTCAGCAGGAAATAGCTGTGCTCATGCCGCTTATTAATACAATGGATGATGAGCAGAAAGATGGCTATTCCAGAAAGCTGACTGCCGAAAGTACTGCTTTGCTCCGTTCCCTTTCCGGCTTAACCAGCTAGTCCCATTTTTCACAAAATCAGGAGGTGACACCCTGCCCGTTTAGGCGGGAGAAGGGGAACTTATTTGGACATATTAAACTTGGTTTTTATAGCCATTTTAATTGCTTTAACGGCGTTTTTCGTAACATCGGAATTTGCCATTGTTAAAATACGAAGTTCCAGGATTGATCAGCTAATTGAAGAAGGCAATAAAAATGCAATAGCTGCTAAGAAAGTAATATCGAATTTGGATGAATATCTATCAGCATGCCAGCTGGGAATTACCATTACAGCCCTTGGTCTTGGCTGGCTGGGTGAGCCGACAATTGCACACCTGCTTCGGCCAGTGATCTACAGTTTCGGCCTGCCATCATCCGTTTCGCATGTAATCTCAATCAGCATTGCTTTTGCTTTTATCACCTTCCTGCATGTAGTGGTGGGAGAATTGGCTCCAAAGACTCTGGCAATACAAAAAGCAGAAGCCGTTACACTTTTAACAACACGTCCTTTAATCTGGTTTTACCGGGTCATGTATCCGATTATTTGGGCGCTGAATGGCTCTGCCCGCCTATTGACCAGCATGTTTGGATTAAAGCCTGCTTCTGAACACGACTTAGCACATTCTGAAGAAGAACTTCGCATCATTTTATCAGAAAGCTATGAAAGCGGCGAAATTAACCAATCTGAGTTTAAGTATGTAAATAAAATCTTTGAATTTGATAATCGTATCGCGAAAGAAATTATGGTTCCGCGTACCGAAATAGTTTCTCTTTCAAAAGACGATACACTTGAGGATTTTCTTCAAATCGTCCAAGAAGAGAAATTTACTCGGTATCCGATTATAGATGGAGATAAAGATCATATTCTTGGCATGGTCAATATTAAAGAAGTCATGACAGATTTCATAATGAACCGGGAATTATCATCAAGCACTCTTGAATCGTACATCCGTCCCATTATCCGGGTCATTGACAGCATCCCTATCCATGAGCTGCTGCTTAAAATGCAAAAGGACCGCATCCACATGGCCATTTTAATGGATGAATACGGCGGTACCTCAGGGCTAGTGACTGTTGAGGATATCATCGAAGAGATTGTAGGCGAGATCCGTGACGAGTTCGACATGGATGAAGTGCCGATGGTCAGAAAGACGCAAGAGGGACAATATATTATTGATTCAAAAGTTCTTGTCAGCGAAGTTAACGACTTGCTGGGTATCGATATAAATGATGAAGATATTGATACCATTGGCGGATGGATATTGACTGAAAATTACGAAGCCAAACAAGGCGACATAATTGAAAAAGGAAAATATCGTTTTAAAATTCTTGATATGGAGGATCACCATATTAAGTATATTGAAGTAACAGCAGTACCTGAAACAGAAGAGCCTGCCCCTGCAAAAGAAGTGCCTTTTACTGAAACAGAGGTATTGTCTTAAAGTGAAACCGTATCTGCCTGTTATACTTCGATAAATAACCAAAGGAACAGCCTCCTGGAGTGCTGTTCCTTTTCTTTAGCCTATTTGTTCCCGTGGAAATCTAATCGTAAACTTGGTCCCTTTCCCTTTTTCACTGCTGACACTAATTTCTCCGCTGTGCAGCTGAACAAGCTGTTTAACAATAGAGAGACCAATGCCAAATTCACCAAATGAATGATTGGTCCGGGATAGATCAGCTTTATAAAAACGGAGCCAGATCGACTCAATTTCCTGCGGATCGATGCCTATACCTGTATCTTCTATTACGATCAATGTTTGATCCGGACCTACTTTACCCCTTAAAAATATGGAGCCCTGCTCGGTAAATTGAATGCTGTTTTTTACAATATTAACTAGGATCTGAATTAACCGGTCGTAATCCGCATACACAGAAGTCCCTTCTTCAGCCTCTAAATAAATTTTATTACCCTTTTCCACTGCCTGCATTTCCAGCTGTTCCTTCACAATTTCAAAGGCTTCCATGAGATCAATCTCCATTTTATTCAGCTGCAGCTGATTGGAACGGATCTTTTCATAATCCAAGTTTTCATTCACCAGCCGAATAAGCCTTTTTGCTTCCCTGTCTATCAGGATCATCCCTTTTTCTGTATCCTCCTCCGGGATCAAACCTCCCTTAATGCCCTCAGCCAAGCCGCTGATAGTGGTCAAAGGAGTTCGAAGCTCGTGCGAGACATCTGCAATAAATTTCCTTCTTCTATTTTCCAGCCTTTTAATTTCTTCATTAGATTCCCTCAGTCTTGCTGCCATATTATTAAAGTCTTTAGCCAATTCACCAATTTCATCCATATAGGTGTAGGGAATGTTAATGTCATAGTTCCCGGATGAAATCATGGAGGCAGCATTCCTGAGCTCCGTTATTCTCTTGATCAGATTTTTGGAGAGAACAAGACTTAAGAGAATGGTCGCAGAGAGTGAAATAAAAATGGTATATAATAAAAATCGGTTTAATTGGCTGACAACCTCCATAGCCCCTGTTATAGGAGACAGAAGCAAGACTCCGCCAACAAGGCTGCCCCCCTGCATATATGGAAGGGCAACCAATGTTACCTCCTGGCCAAAGCGCTCTATATCATGCTTTACAGTTACTTTATTTCCTTTCGAAATTTCAGTCCACTCAGATTTTGTCAGCTGAATCATCGGATCGGATTTAAGTTCGGGGTATAAGACCCTCCCTTTATGATCAAAGAGGATATATTTGATATTTCTGGCATCAAGCAGCTGGCTGTATTCTGTCAAAAATTGTTCATCCCCCTCTATCCTGACTGTTATGTCTGTCAGGATCTGCTCTCCATATGAATCAAGCTCTTCCACTTTATTTTCAAAAATATAATTCTCCACAAACTGGGAGAAGAGAAGGCTTAATAACAGGAATGCCAATATTAGAATGCTGACATGACTAATCAGCAGCTGATAAAAATACTTAACCTTCATTTTCCGCTGCCGTTTCATCGAATTTATAGCCCACACCCCATACAGTATGGATAAATGGCTGCTCGTCCGTGCCAATTTTTTTCCGGAGTCTTTTTATATGTACATCTACCGTTCTTTCATCTCCATAAAACTGATAACCCCATACACTATCGAGCAGCTGCTCTCTTGTAAAAACCTGCTTCGGATGTTTTACAAGATAATACAGCAAGTCAAATTCCTTTGGTGTCAAGTTTTTTAAAAGCTGCCCATTATAATATGCCTCTCTGGATTCTTTACTGATTTTAAAATAATCACTGGCAACGTAGTGGTGTTCATCCGTTCCTGATTCAGCCCGAAATCTGCGTGTGACAGCTTTAATTCTGGCCATCAGCGTCAGCGGGCTGAATGGCTTAGTCACATAATCATCAGCGCCCATTTCAAGGCCCAGAACCTGATCGGATTCGCTGTCTTTAGCCGTCAGCATGATAATTGGAACCTTGCTCAGCTCCCTTATTTTCCGGCAAAGCGTCACACCATCCATAACCGGAAGCATCCAATCAACGATAATCAAATCCCACTTTTCTTTATTAAAATGCTCAAACCCCCGCTGGCCATCATGAACAAATACACCCTGATACCCTTCTTTCATAAAGAACATTTCCAGCATGGAACAGACACTTTCATTATCTTCCACAACAAGTATTTTCATTTTGCCTTCACCGCCCCTGAACAGTCTTTTATTCTTAATGTAATCGAAGTGAGTGTTTTTTTACAATTAATATCTCTGACCATAGTGTTTTTCTATAAAAAGTCAGCCAAATTTTTTATTGTTTAGCAATATCTTGGGAAATGCTAAATACGAGTTATCATTTTGAAAGGAGCGCAATAAAGAATGAATAAAAAATTTCTACTGCTAATATCATTTTGCCTTTTTTTAGCTGGGGCCGCTTTATCGGTTAATGCTGAAACAGCGCCAAGGGAAAAATCACCTTCACAAGAGGAAAAACATGAGCACCATCACAGAATTATTGATGAATCCCTAATGAAATCCCTTCAGGAACAAGGATTCACAAAAAAGGAAATCTTTATAGCTGCACACATTGCAAAGTTTTCAAATAAAAAGGTTGAAGACGTTTTAAGCTTTTACAAAAAAAATAATTCCTCCTGGGAAAAAACAGCACAGCAGTATGGAGTGGATATAGAGAAAATAAAAAAGCATCATCACCATCACATGGAAAAGTTCCTTGAAACTCATAAGGAAGCTGTTCTGCAAAAGGTCTCCGAGTATTCCGGAAAATCCCCTCAAGTGCTGCAGACTTATCTTGACAAAGGAGTCCCTCTTCGTTTCCTTGTTTCAGGTGCAGCCGTGGCAAAAGCGGCAAACAAGGATCTGGATGAAATAATCCAGATGAGGGAACAAGGAAAGTCATTGCTAAATATAAAAACAGAATTAAATCTTGATAAAGAACAAATTCATGCTGAAATGAAAAAACTGATTGATGAAATTCACAAGGAAATCAGAAAGACAAAATAATAAGTTAAAACCGCAGAGAGATCTCTGCGGTTTCGTTTTATATAAAACAATCTTATAATGAAAGAGAGAGGTGAACAAAATGACAGATAATAAATCGGCGTATCCAGATGACCTGGATGAAGAAACTTTATTCATGGTCTCACAGACCTTCAAAGCTCTATCCGACCCAACCAGACTTAGAATTCTTCACTTATTATTTCACGGAGAGTACTCTGTTAATGAAATTGCCGAAAATTTATCCCTGCTCCAGTCTACGGTTTCTCACCAGCTCCGCTTTTTGAAAAACCTGCGTCTGGTAAAATTCCGCCGTGAAGGAACTACTCTCTTCTACAGCCATGATGATGAACATGTCATAAGTTTATTAAACCAAGCAATTGAACATAGCCAGCATTCATGAATAAGCTGTCCTTTGGGCCTTATTAATTGCAGCTTTCATTATGGCCGGGACAGCCCTTTCTTTCTCCTTCCACTTGTATCGTGCTATGCTCAATCCCATATTCATCATGCAATACCGATTGAGCAGCATGAAGGACTGCATCGTGGCCGCCTTCATATTCAATTACAAGATGGCAGCTAAGAGAAGGAAACCCGGAAGTAATCGTCCAAATATGAAGATCGTGCACATCTATGACATGCGTAAGTCTGAGGAGCGCACTTTTAATTTCCTCAGGATCCAGGTGGGCAGGTGTTCCCTCCATTAATATGTGGAAAGACTCCTTTGCCACTCTCCATCCGCTTATTAGGATAAGAACTGCTACGATTACACTTGCAATAGGATCAGCAAGTCCCCATCCGAAAAAATAAATTAAAAGAGCTGCCGCAATAGCTCCAACAGAACCAAGCAGGTCACCAAGAACATGCAGAAAAGCGCTCCTTACATTTAAGTTGTGATCCTTATCCCCGCTCATTAATATGAATGCTGCTGCAATATTGACGAGAAGCCCGATCGATGAAATTACCAGCATCCCCATACTTTGAACCGCAGGAGGCTCAAGAATGCGGTGATAGGCTTCATAGAAAATATAGAGAGAAATTAAGAGCAGTGTTATTCCATTGATTGAAGCAGCAATAATTTCAAATCGTTTATAGCCAAATGTTTTTGAGTTCGTCGCCTTTTTTTCGCCAATTTTGATAGCCAGAAAACTTAAGCCAAGCGCAGCTGCATCACTCAGCATATGTCCGGCGTCCGACAGAAGCGCAAGGCTGTTAGTCCATATGCCTCCTATCACCTCTACAATCATAAATGCAGCAATTAAAATAAATGCCCACATCAAAGCCTTTTTATTGCCAGTGTGATGGTGACCATGTGAATGTCCGTGCCCATGACTGTGTCCCATTTTATACACCCCTTTATATGAATATATGCTCATATATATTATGTATGACTTTGGCTTATTGTTCAATTATTTTAGTATTCCCTTTTTAATTTAGACCAAATGAATACAATCAAACATATGAAGAAATTAAATAAACCAACAGCAAAGTGAAGTCAAAAAA
>NZ_JCAXER010000014.1:0-140569 GCF_059758675.1 Cytobacillus sp. GQ23 | reverse complement strand
CAGGAGTATTTCCTGCTGTTTTTTTTTGCCCTTGTGAGGTAGTTCACTTATTTCACATTCCGATTATCCTATAATAACAATGAAAAACAAAAAATAGTCTGCTTTGTTTTGACAAATGGCCGGGAGTGAGGCCGTCAAGGAGGCATCTTTAATGGGATTTAATAGAGATTTTAATAAAGCCCCTTTTATTGTTATCTGGGAATTAACAAGGGCATGCCAGCTAAAATGTCTGCATTGCCGTGCTGAAGCGCAGTATAGGAGAGACCCGCGGGAGCTTTCCTTTGAAGAAGGAAAGGCCCTAATTGACCAAATCAGGGAAATGAACAACCCTATGCTTGTGTTTACAGGTGGAGACCCATTAATGAGGCAGGATGTATTCAACATTGCCGATTATGCCGTGAAAAAGGGCTTGCGTGTCTCCATGACCCCCAGTGCGACACCAAATGTAACTAAAGAAGCAATTGAAAAAGCCAAACAGGTCGGCCTGGCTCGATGGGCATTTAGCCTTGATGGGCCAAATGCAGAAATTCACGACCATTTTAGGGGAACTTCAGGCTCCTTTGATTTAACGATTGAAAGGATAAAATATTTACACGAGCTTGAAATTCCGGTTCAGATTAATACAGTTATCTCGCGTTATAATATCGATTTTCTTGAGGAGATGGCCCAGGCTGTAGAAGAACTCAAATGTGTTCTTTGGAGTGTGTTCTTCCTCGTCCCAACAGGGAGAGGGCAGGAAAAAGATATGATCACACCGGTTGAGCATGAGAAGGTATTTACATGGCTTTATAATTTAAGCAAGAAGGTTTCCTTCGATATTAAGACCACTGCAGCCCAACATTACCGTCGAGTAGTCATTCAGCAAAAAATGAAGGAAGCAAAGGCTCAAAATGAGGATATTCACTATCTCAATGCACTTACACAGCAAGGGCTGACAGGTTCTATAGATGGTTTAGGAAGGGCGCCAAAGGGAGTAAATGATGGAAACGGCTTTGTATTCATTTCACACATTGGGGACGTTTATCCAAGCGGGCTGCTGCCTGTTAAAGCAGGGAATGTAAGGGAACAGCCGCTCGCTGAAATATACAGGGATTCACCTATTTTTAAAGATCTCAGAAATCCTGATAAATACAAAGGAAAATGCGGCCAATGTGAATTCCGTTATGTCTGCGGAGGATCAAGATCACGTGCATTTGCCATGACGGGAGATTATATGGAAAGTGAACCATTTTGTGTATATATTCCTAAGGCGCTTAGAAAGAAAACGGAAAAAGCATAAAAGGATACAGGGGTGCAGATTGACTGCACTCCTATTCAATGCTGCAGTATACGGCTGGGCAATTTTCACAGCCTATTTCATTTTTTAAGTATTGGAGATCATTAACTGTAATTTTTCCATTTATTATTGTAATAATGCCGTCCTTCTTCAGTTCACCCAGTATCCGATTGGTGCTTTCCCGGGAAGTGCCGCAGAAATTTCCAAGCTCCTGGTTCGTAAGGGGCAGATCAATGAGTATGCCGCCATTCACTTTTACTCCATAGCTGTTAGTCATTCTGATAAGAGTTGAATACAGGGCACCTTTTTTTCCATTAAGCACGAGGTCTCTGAATTTAGTTTGTGTATTGCGGAAATGGTCGCTCATCCATTTCATAAATTCATAGGCGAGAGTACTATTTTTAAAAATCTCTCTTTCCAGGACATCTTTTTTTATCACAGCTACTTCACCATCTTCCAGAACTAAAGCATTCAATAAATATTTTGGGTCACTGGTAAATAAGGTCAGCTCGCCAATGATTTCATTTTCTCCGCATAACCTGAAGGTGAGTTCCCTTCCATCTGCTGTTATCTTGCTGATTTGTATCTTGCCGGAAAGGATGATGTATAACTCATCAGCATCCATCCCTTCCTGAAAAATATAAGCTCCTTTCAGGGTTTTCATATGCCGGTCAGCGAAATGAAGAAGCTCTTTAATCTCAATGGAGTGTGTTTGTTTAATGGCTTTATGAGCCATGGGAATCCTCCTCATAAAACAACTGTCTTTTTTCACAATAATATCATTTGTATAGTGAAAACATGGCCGGCTTTTGTGTCTTTATTGTGGCATTTTCTATAGATATGGCTGAATGATAGCTAATAAGAAGCAATTCCCTATTAACATTGTATCGATTGTATGTTCTAATAGTAAAAGCCTTTAATTTGAGATACTGGGTTATTTCTGTTATTTTAAGGGAAAGGCTAAAATATACATCTGTATAGAAAGCTTAAACAAGTCACTCTTTATATGGAGTTGAACGGAATGGCTAAAACAATCGTTAAAGATAAATTAAATAGGCCTTTAAGAGACCTGAGAATTTCTGTTATTGACCGCTGTAATTTCCGCTGTCAATATTGCATGCCGGCAGAAATTTTCGGTCCTGATTTTGCTTTTCTTCCAAAAAGCGAGCTTCTCAGCTATGAAGAAATTGAAAGGCTGGCTAGAATTTTCGTAAGCCTTGGAGTGGAGAAGATCAGGTTGACAGGCGGGGAGCCCCTCATGAGAAAGGACATGCCTAAACTTGTCAAAATGCTATCAGACATTGAGGGATTAAAAGATATAGGACTGACCACGAATGGTGTCTTGCTTCCCAAACATGCGAAGGATTTAAAGGAAGCTGGATTGTTGAGGGTTAACATCAGTCTCGACAGTTTGGATGATGAGCTTTTTGGACAAATCAACGGACGCAATGTAGGTGTCAAGCCAGTCCTAAAAGGGATCGAAGCAGCAAAAGAAGCTGGACTTGGCGTGAAGATTAATATGGTTGTAAAAAAAGGCCTGAATGATTCTGAAATTGTTCCTATGGCTAAGTTCTGCAAGGATAATGGCTTACAGCTCCGTTTTATTGAATACATGGATGTCGGCAGCACAAACGGCTGGAAAATGGACGAGGTCGTTACGAAAAAAGAGATATATGACATCTTAAAGGAACATTATTTGCTGGAGCCGGTAGACCCGGATTATTTCGGAGAAGTGGCCAAGAGATACCGCTATAAAGACAGCGGTGTGGATGTCGGGTTTATTACATCTGTTTCTGAATCTTTCTGTTCAAGCTGCACTCGTTCAAGATTGTCAGCAAACGGCCAAATTTTCACGTGCCTATTTAATGGAGAAGGCCACGATATAAAGGAATTTATGAGAAAAGGCGCAACGGACGAAGAAATTACCGATCGGATTATCATGATTTGGAGCGGCAGAAAAGACAGATATTCAGACGAACGTACAGAGGAAACTGCTGCAAACAGGAAAAAGATTGAAATGTCCTATATTGGTGGATAAAGAAGCATGCTTTGCTGTGTCATGGGAAATGGCCATAGCAGGCAGGCTTTTATTTTTGCCGTTAACATAAAAACAATCTGCAGCCTGTAATGGCTGCAGATAAACAGGTTTAAATATATCGGGGGAATAGAATATTATTTTCCAGATGAACATGCATGAATGTCTGGCTTTCCAAATCTTCAAGGCGCTTATATACAAGACGGTAAGAACCGCATGCATCTGCTGGAGGAGTAAAATCAGCTGTAATCTCCCTCAATTCCTTTAAAATGGAACCTGCATGATCATGCTCCTTCTCAAGCTCCCGGATATAACTGATGATTTCTTCGCGATTCTTAACCTGAGGGTCTTCAAGCTTTAGCAGAAGCGGAAAAACTGACTCTTCTTCTTTGGAAGTATGTTCAAGAAGCTCGTGCTTCAATTCAAAGAATAATTGATGAACTTTAAGAAGCTCCTCATGGCTTTCACCATGAACTCTTGATACCTTTGTTACATATGGGCTTAATAGTGATAGTTCTTCTTCAAGAGGACGATGATACCGATAGATGACATGTTCAATAATGTCTTCTGAAGTACTGTCTGTCCAAACCTCTAAATCCTCGGTTGGGTTTTCCTTTTGAATGACTTCGTTTAATTCGTGAATTAAAACATCCATATCCGCTGACTGCTCTGAAACTGCACGCGCCAGCGGAATATTTCCGCCGCAGCAAAAATCAATGCGGTGACGTTTAAAAACATCGCTTGTCTTTGGAAATTCATTTACGATATCTTTTACCAGACGATCTTCTGAAATTTGTATAGCCATTGAAATTTCCTCCTTCTATCTTGTGAACTACCTAAAGAATAAACGATTATCTGCATCAACCTGGTGACGGACATCACACTTGCAGGCTTTTTATAAAATTTTTTGGTAAACCCAAAGGTATATGAAAACGGAAGTGTGACGATTGTCATGTTATGAATTTTCATGTACGTTTATAATAATCTAATTAGAAAAGTCCATAGGAGCTGATACCATGCTGGAAAAAAGAACTCCCATTCCTGTTGCTGAAGCAGTAAAAAAAGTCATGGCATATCATTTAAACGGGAGTGCAGAATGCATATCCATTAATGAAAGCAATGGCCGTTTTTTGGCAGAAGATTTAAAAGCGACACATGATGTCCCTCATTTTAATCGATCACCATATGATGGATTTGCTGTCCGATCTGCAGATACAAAGGAAGCTTCAATGGAAAATCCTGTCGTATTTGAGGTGGTAGACCACATTGGTGCGGGACACGTGACTTCTAAACAAATCGGCCCCTTCCAGGCTGTAAGAATCATGACAGGTGCGCAAATGCCTGAGGAGTGTGATGCTGTTGTAATGCTTGAACTGGCAAAAGCATATGAAGAAGATGGTAAGAAATTTATGTCCATTAAGCGCTCATATAAACCTGGAGACAATGTTTCCTTCAAGGGAGAAGATGCAAAAAAAGGAGATTCTTTAGTTAAGAAGGGGTCTAAGATCAATCCCGGAATTCAGGCCATTCTTGCAACCTTTGGTTATGCGGAAGTGCCTGTTGCCAAAAAGCCTGTTATTGGATTATTTGCAACAGGCACTGAACTATTGGAAGTCCACGAACCGCTGGAGCCGGGAAAAATCAGAAACAGCAATGCGCACATGATTAAAGCCCAAATTGAACGGGCAGGGGCGGAAGTTATTTATTATGGCAAGCTGCCTGACGAATTTAACACTTGTTTTAATGCTGTAAAAGATGCATTGGACGACGTGGATATGCTGATTACTACAGGCGGTGTATCCGTGGGTGATTTTGATTATCTGCCGGGAATTTATGAAAAGCTTCAGGCTGAGGTGCTTTTTAATAAAGTCGCCATGAGGCCAGGAAGTGTGACGACTGTTGCACAGTATGAAGGGAAGCTGCTGTTTGGACTTTCAGGAAATCCTTCTGCCTGCTATGTCGGCTTTGAGCTTTTTACAAGACCAATCATCCGAAAAATGCTTTTTTCTGAGAAACCGCATTTAAGGAAAGAAACGGCTGAGCTGGTCGCAGAATTTCCAAAAGCAAACCCATTTACACGATTTGTCAGGACATCTGTTAATTATTTGGAAGGACGGCTGGTGGCAGCACCAAGCGGAGTGGATAAATCAAACATTGTGATGAGTCTTGCCGGTGCGAATTCACTAATGATTCTGCCAGGCGGTACCAGGGGCTATGGCAAGGGGGACATCGTTGAGGTCCTATTGCTTGAGGACCATGAAGGAAGCGAATGGCCATGGTAAAGGAACCTGTTATCTTTCAGGTATCAGGCTATCAAAACAGCGGAAAAACAACTTTGATAAATAAATTAATTACAGGATTAAAAGAAAAGGGACTTTCTGTCATTACCATTAAACATCATGGCCATGGCGGCAAACCCGAAATCCCGGAAGGAAAGGATTCCAGCAGCCATATTGAATCAGGAGCTGCCGCTTCACTTGTTGAAGGGGGAGGCAGACTGCTTATGCATGCTGAAAAGAATAGCTGGAGCCTGGAGGAGCAAATTAAACTTGTACTGCACATGAAGCCGGATGTCGTGCTTATTGAAGGTCATAAAAAGGCATCATATTCTAAGGCACTCTTGCTTAGAAGTGATGAAGATATGCACCTTTTGAAGGAATTGACAAATATCTGTGCCGTTCTCATCTGGGATAATAAAGAAGTAAATGGAAATAATGTACCTCTTGAAGCCCCGTTTTTCGGTATTGGTGATCCCAAAGGCCCTGATTGGATTGTGGAGTTTTTAGTGAGCGAAAGAATGAAAAAAAATAGAAGCAAGAACAGCTCAATTTAATTTTGGGCTGTTTTTTTATTCTCTCAAAATTGAACGTTTTGTGGCGTTATGTGTGTCAGTGATAATCTTCACTTAAAATTTGCCGGGGAGATTATATATTAAAGACAGAAAGCAGCGGGGAGGTATTATAGATGAAGTTATTTATGCCGAAGCAGCATGGCGCCTGGGCTATGCTTATTCTGCCATTTTGGCTCGGAGCGGCTGCATCTGATATTATTTGGTCTCATATCCCGTTTTTTTTAGGTTGGATATTACTATATCTGGCCACATATCCGGGCCTTCTTCTTTTTAAAAGAAAAAGAATGGCTTTATATGCAAAATGGACGGCGATTTATCTTCTCCCGGCTATTTTGCTCCTTTTAATTCCTTTGCTGGATAGGCCGTCGATTATCATTTTCGGACTTCTTATGATTCCTTTTTTTATTATTAATGCGCTCTATTCTTCCAAAAACAGAGACAGAGCTTTAGGCAACGACTTTAGTGCTATCTGTGCCTTTTCAATAGCGGGTCTTGCGAGCAGCTATTTGCCGCATGGGGAAATATCAATGATGGCCTGGACTGTATTTACGGCATCTATTTTATTTTTTGCAGGAAGCACCTTTTATGTGAAATCCATGATAAGAGAAAAGAAAAATAGATCCTTTAAATGGATTTCCTGGATTTTTCATGCTGCGGTACCGATACTTTGGCTGCTGGCGGGAGGATGGATTATATCTGCTGCGTTTATTCCCAGCCTTTTCCGGTCGATTGCATTTTATGGGAGGTCATTTTCACCTAAAAAAATTGGCATTTATGAAATAGCTAATGCTTCGATATTCTTTTTAATGTTATTATTTTCCATACACACTTAAGAACCGGCTCTGAAAAGACCGGTTTTTTCAATTAATCCAGAAATGGTGAAAATAAATATTAGAAATCTTAAAAACTTCAGTAAAATAGGTTGCATTTTTTTTAACCAGTTTCTATAATAAGAGAAACATAAATTCATAAATATGTATATAAATGATTAAATATACAAGAGAGTGTGAAGGGAGCAGTTATGAACGTTTCAATTATCGGTACCACCGGTTATGGGGGAGCTGAATTGCTCCGTATCCTTAAGCAGCATCCGGAATTTAACATTAAATCTATTCATTCAACTAAAGATGATATTCCGATATGGCATGAATACCCGCATCTATACGGAATCTTAGAGAAGAATTTAGAGGGAATTGATTCAGCTCAAATAGCAGTTCAGTCTGATATTGTGTTCCTGGCTACGCCATCTGGAATATCGGGAAAACTTGCAGAAGATTTTTCAGGTAAAGACATTAAGATAATTGACTTATCCGGCGATCTTCGGATACCAGCTCAAGATTACATGAAGTGGTATAAACACACTCCTGCAAACGAAACGCTAGTTGAAAAAGCAGTGTATGGGCTTTCTGAATGGCATCATGATGAAATAGCATCAGCCGAAATCATATCCAATCCGGGGTGCTATCCAACAGCTGCTCTGCTAAGTCTTGCACCTGTTGTAAATGAAAATTTAATTAAGCCGGATAGCATTGTCATCGATGCAAAATCAGGAGTGTCCGGGGCAGGAAGGGCGCTTACAAGAAATGCGAGCTATGCGGAGGCAAATGAAAATATGCGGGTATATAAGGTGAACCAGCATCAACATACCCCTGAAATTGAACAGCAGCTGATGAGATGGAATTCGGCCTTAATGCCGATCACATTCACAACCCATCTTCTGCCGATAACAAGAGGCATTATGACAACCAGCTACGTTCAGCTGACCAGCGAATACACTTCTTCTCAGATTCTTGAACTCTATCAATCAGTTTATGAAAATCACCCATTTATTCGAATTCGGCCTGAAAATACATTCCCTTCTATCAAAGAAGTGGCTGGCTCTAATTTTTGCGACATAGGTGTCCATGCAGATTCCAGAACGGGCAGACTGACAATCGTTTCAGTGATTGACAATTTAATGAAGGGTGCTGCCGGTCAGGCTGTACAAAATGCTAATATAATGAGCGGATGTGATGAAACAGCCGGACTTGGATTTGTTCCGCTCTATCCATAAGGAGGAAAAGATAAATGCAATTAGTATCTCAAGCTGAAATAACCGAACTGCCAGCCGGAAGCATCATCACACCAAAAGGCTTTACAGCAGCTGGTGTCCATGCAGGACTGCGCTATTCCAAAAAGGACTTGGGAATTATATTAAGCGATACGCCTGCACAATGTGCAGCTGTCTATACCACAAGCCACTTTCAGGCGGCCCCTCTAAAAGTGACGAAGGAAAGCATTGCTGCAGAAGGGCTCATTCAGGCTGTTATTGTAAATAGTGCGTGTGCCAATGCCTGTACTGGGGATCAGGGGCTAAAAGATGCCTATCAAATGAGAAAGTCTGCTGCTGATCAGTTTAAATTGAAGGAACATCATGTGGCAGTTGCCTCTACGGGTGTCATTGGAGAATATATGCAGATGGATAAGATTGAAAAGGGCATTAAGATGCTGAAGCCCGGCAATGAAGCATTACACTCGGAGGATTTTCAAACAGCCATATTAACAACAGATTTAGTAATGAAAAAGTGCTGCTACTCGGCAGATATTGATGGAAAAAAAGTCACGATGGGCGGGTCGGCTAAGGGTTCAGGAATGATTCATCCCAATATGGCAACCATGCTTGCCTTTATTACAACAGATGCCAATATAGAAAGCTATGATTTGCAAATGGCCTTAAAACAGGTTACCGACCGAACGTTCAATCAGATAACCGTTGATGGGGATACTTCAACAAATGATATGGTAATGGTTATGGCTAATGGAGTCAGCTCTGCCAACAAACTTTCACCAAAGCACCCGGAGTGGGATGTATTTATACAGATGCTTTCCAAAACGTGTGAGAGTCTTGCCAAACAGATAGCCAAAGATGGAGAAGGA
This sequence comes from Cytobacillus sp. GQ23, assembly GCF_059758675.1. Classification (NCBI taxonomy): domain Bacteria; kingdom Bacillati; phylum Bacillota; class Bacilli; order Caryophanales; family Bacillaceae; genus Cytobacillus; species Cytobacillus sp. GQ23. Next base: position 131,491 of record NZ_JCAXER010000014.1, on the reverse strand, counting down.
GCAACAAAGCTGATCGAGGTGGAGGTGTCGGGAACCAAAAACGATGATGAGGCAAGAATAATTGCCAAGCAAATTGTCGGCTCAAACCTTGTAAAGACTGCCATATATGGAGCTGATGCCAACTGGGGGAGAATCATAGGAGCAATCGGACAGAGCCAGCCGGCTATTAATCCGTCTTCGGTGGATATCGCAATCGGACCTATAGTCATGCTGAAAAATAGTGTTCCACTGGCATTTTCTGAAGAAGAAGCAAAAGAGTACTTATCAAATTCCGTCATTCAAATTACTGTAGATCTTCATCAGGGAGCAGGTAAAGGAAAAGCCTGGGGATGTGACTTATCCTATGATTATGTCAAAATCAATGCAAGCTACCGTACCTGAAGGGGATGACTTATGAAAAGTATAGTGATTAAATGCGGCGGCAGTGTAATGGAAGAATTGGGAGAAGCTTTTTTTGATAGTCTTTTAGTTTTAAAAAAAGAAGGATACCAGATTGTTTTTGTTCATGGAGGAGGACCGGCAATTAACAGCTTGCTGGGACTTTATAATATTCAGCATGAATTTGTAAACGGGCTTAGAAAGACGACTCCGGAAGTTCTGAAGGTGGCAGAGATGGTTTTGGCAGGACAATCCAACCGCAAACTTACTTCGATGCTCGAACAGCATGGCTTGAGGGGCTTTGGAGTAAACGGCAGCGATGCCGGATTGCTAAAGGCAGAATGTATCAATCAGAATGAGCTTGGGCTGGTGGGGGAAATTACCTCTGTTGATCAGTCAGTACTAAAAATGTTATTTAATGAAGACCTGGTACCTGTTATTACTCCTATTGCTGCTTCAGAAGGAGGCACGAAGTTAAATATAAATGCCGACTATGCCGCTGCAGCTGTTGCCAATGCCATTAAAGCTGAACATTGCATCTTTGTAACGGATGTAAGAGGCATTTATATTGACGGAAACCTGGCTCAGCAGCTGGACGGGAAAGAAATTGAACAGCATATTAACGATAAAAAAATCACCGGAGGAATGATTCCAAAAGTTACGTCGGCATTGAACCTGATCAGCAGCGGGCTTAACAGCGTAATGATTGTATCAGGTAAAGATAAGTTTTATGAGGATGGCATATGGATCGGGACGAACATATCTGCCAAGAAGGAGGTCTTAACTTGAGTAATTTATTTCCAACGTATGCACGGTGGGAAGTGGAGCCGGAAAAAGCAGAAGGAAGTTATCTTTACGATAAAAATGGGAAGCGCTATCTGGACTTCACATCAGGAATTGGAGTATGCAATCTTGGTCACCGTCCGGAAGCTGTTCAAAAATCAATTAATGAACAGCTGAATAAATTCTGGCATGTTTCCAATTTATTTATACAGGATCAGCAGGAGACTGCTGCTAAAGCTCTCTCTGAAGCTGCTGGCATGGACCTTGTGTTCTTTTCCAACAGCGGTGCGGAAGCAAATGAAGCAGCGATTAAACTTGCAAGAAAAGCAACCGGACGTGAAAAAATCATTACTTTTCAGCAATCATTCCATGGGAGGACCTTCGCAACTATGGCTGCTACCGGCCAGGATAAAATAAAAAACGGCTATGGGTCCATGCTGGAAACATTTAAATATGTTCCCTTTAATGATATTCATGCATTGAGAGATGAAATGGATTCAGAAACCGCCGCAGTTATGCTGGAAATTGTACAGGGTGAAGGCGGTATTCACATTGGGAATCAGGAGTTTCTTGCAGAAATTGAACATCTTTGCAAAGAATACGGTGCGCTCCTGATAATTGATGAAATACAGACCGGCATTGGCAGAACGGGCAAAGCCTTCGGATTTCAGCATTTTAATCTAACTCCCGATATCGTAACCGCCGCTAAAGGACTGGGCAGCGGAATGCCTATCGGCGCGGTGATTGGAAAAAGAACATTAGAAGAGGTATTTGGACCAGGAAGCCATGGATCAACATTCGGCGGAAACCCGATCAGCATTGCAGCTGCTATTGCAACAATGAAGACAATATTTGATGATGACTTTTTACATGCTGTACAGGAAAAAAGTGCTTTACTTGCTGACAAATTGGCCGAATCGCTTGAACAGATACCAGCTGTTAAGGAAATTCGAAATCTTGGTTTGATGACTGGTATTGAATCTGATATTCCCCTTCCATCTTTGTTAAAAGAGTTAAGAAATAATGGTTTGCTGGCATTGCCTGCAGGAGATAATGTTTTACGGCTGCTTCCTCCCTTGACAGCCTCAAAATCTGAAATAGATACAGCGGTGCAAATTCTGCAATCCACATTTAAGGAATTATCAAAGTCAGCTGTTTAAGCTGTATTATTTTTCATATGAATGAATAAAAATTAATAAATTTATATAAATATACAGATAGCATCGAGGTGTTGAGAATGGAAGGATATCTTCATTTAAATAGCGGCCATTCCTATAAGGGCCAATGGCTGACGGATCAGCCTGAAAAGGATATAGAAGGGGAAATCGTTTTTTTTACAGGAATGACAGGTTATCAGGAAGTATTGACCGATCCTTCTTATAAAGACCAAATTATTGTATTCACATACCCTTTAATCGGAAATTACGGAATTAATGAATTCGATTTTGAGAGCAAAAAGCCTCATGCTGCTGGTGTTATTGTTTATGAAGGGAGCAGAAATCCATCACATTATAAATCCGCTTATTCACTTCAGGAATATTTGCAAAAATGGGATATTCCATTATTAGGGCATGTGGATACCCGCTCCATAGTAAAGAAAATCCGTTCCGAAGGCAGTATGCCGGCAAAAATGACCACCTCAAAAACAGCAGCTGCCGGATTGCTGCTGCCGAAGGATGATAAAGTCTGTAAAGTCTCATCCCAAGCTATAGAGAGCTTTGGAGAAGGAAACATTCATATAGTTGTCTATGATTTTGGTGCAAAAAAATCTATTGTGGACTCCCTGCTGAAAAGAGCGTGCAAGATTACATCAGTTCCTTACAATACAAGCTTCGCACAGATAAAAAATCTCAGCCCAGATGGTGTGGTGCTCTCAAACGGACCTGGAGATCCAAAAGAATTAATAAACATACTCCCGGAACTAAAAAAGGTGCTGGAGGTGTATCCGGCATTAGGAATTTGCCTTGGTCATCAGCTGGCAGCTTTAGCATTTGGAGGCAATACAAAGAAACTGTCATTTGGCCATAGGGGTGCCAACCACCCGATTGCTGATATGAAGAAGGGCACTGTCTTTATGTCATCACAAAATCACAGTTATGTGGTTGATGAAGAAAGCATCAAGGATACAGGGTTTAAAACACGTTATGTAAATCTTCATGACCAGTCAATTGAGGGACTTATGCATAAGGTCCTGCCAATCCATACGGTGCAGTTTCATCCGGAAGCTCGTCCGGGACCTGCGGATGGCGATTATATTTTTGATGAGTTTATGAACATGATTCAAGAGGAGAATAGGAGAGTTTTCGCTTATGCCTAAAGACACCAGCATCCAATCCATATTAGTTATTGGCTCAGGCCCGATTGTCATCGGGCAGGCAGCAGAATTTGATTATGCAGGAACACAGGCCTGCGCAGCATTAAAGGAAGAAGGTTATAAGGTTATTCTTGTTAATAACAACCCGGCTACCATCATGTCAGACAAAGCCTTTGCTGATCAAGTCTATTTCGAGCCAATGACTGCTGACAGCCTTGAAAAGATTATTAAGAAAGAACGTCCAGATGGCCTGCTTGCCACATTGGGAGGACAGACTGGATTGAATCTTGCTTTTAAATTGAGTGAATCAGGTGTGCTTGAACGGTATGGAGTGAAGCTTTTGGGCAGCAGTATTGAGTCCATTAAGAAAGGCGAAGACCGGGAAGCCTTTCGAAAACTGATGAACGAGCTTAACGAGCCTGTTCCTGAAAGCATTATTGTCCATGAAGTGGAAGAAGCTGTTCAATTTGCCCATGAAATTGGATTCCCCATTATCGTACGTCCAGCCTATACCCTTGGCGGAACAGGCGGGGGAATTGCAGGAGATTTTGATGAACTGACTTCTCTGGTGAAGGGAGGATTAAAAGAGAGTGCGATAAGCCAATGCCTGGTTGAGAAAAGCATAGCAGGATTTAAGGAAGTTGAGTACGAGGTTATGCGGGATTCACAGAATACGTGCATTACGATTTGCAATATGGAAAATATTGATCCCGTGGGAATTCATACCGGTGATTCAATTGTTGTCGCACCTTCCCAGACTTTAACTGATGATGAGTACCAGATGCTCCGGACGGCATCCATTAAAATCATTTCAGAACTGGGCATTATTGGAGGCTGCAACATTCAATTCGCCCTGGATCCGCATAGCAGAAATTATTACTTGATTGAAGTAAATCCAAGAGTCAGCAGGTCATCTGCCCTTGCTTCCAAAGCAACAGGCTATCCAATTGCCAGAATGGCAGCAAAGCTTGCAGTCGGGTATAACTTATCGGAGATCATTAATCCTGTAACAGGAGACACTTTCGCAAGCTTTGAACCAGCTCTTGATTATGTCATTGTTAAATTTCCAAAATGGCCTTTTGATAAATTTCCTTCTGCAGACCGCAGGCTCGGAACACAAATGAAAGCTACCGGTGAGGTAATGGGGATTGACCGGAATCTGGAGCGGGCTCTTTTAAAAGCCATTCATTCACTTGAAGTGAAGGGATATGATTTAAAATCCCCCGGCTTATCAGCTAAATCGATTGCTTCACTTGAGGAACTGCTGTTAAAGCAAACCGATGAGAGATTTTTTACCGTGATTGAATTACTCCGGAGAAATTACTCATTGGAAGATTTGCATACCATCACAAAAATAGATTATTTCTATCTCAATACACTTAATGAAATGGTAAAGATGGAAAGACAAATTGCTTCCTTAACACTTGATGAAGCAACAAAAGAGGAACTGCAGCTTTTTAAAGAAAAGGGCTTCAGTGATAAGTTTCTTGCATTGGAATGGAAAGTGTCGGAGAAAGCAGTCAGGGAAAAACGGAAAGAAGCAGGCATTCTTCCTGCTTATAAAATGGTTGACACCTGTGCAGCTGAATTCGAAGCACAATCTAATTATTACTATTCCAGTTATTTTGGCGAAAATGAACAGGTGAAGAGTGATAAGAAAAAAGTTCTGATTATCGGAAGCGGCCCCATCAGGATTGGCCAGGGCATTGAATTTGATTATTGCTCCGTCCAAGGAGTCTTTGCGTTAAAGGATGAAGGCGTAGAGACAATCATGATCAACAATAATCCTGAAACGGTTAGTACGGATTATACAACAGCTGATAGACTTTATTTTGAACCGCTGATTCTTGAGGATATTCTGAATGTGATTGAAGCAGAAGGTATTTCAGAAGCCATTGTGCAGCTTGGAGGGCAGACAGCCCTGAATCTTGCGTCGGAACTGGAGGATTGTGGAGTTACCCTGCTCGGAACGGACTCAAAGACCATTGATGCATTAGAGGACCGCAAGCTCTTTTATCAGTTATTGGATGATTTAAATATCCCGAGGATAAAAGGTGATGTCGTCCACACAGAAGCAGAGTTAAAAGCAGCAGCCAAAAAGATTGGATTCCCGATTTTGGTCCGCCCATCGTATGTTATAGGCGGCAGAGGAATGGAACGTATTTCTTCTTCGTTCGAGCTGGAGCGCTATTTAAAGAAGGGGGATATCCCTTATCCTATATTAATTGATCAATTCGTCCATGCATTAGAAGCTGAACTTGATCTGGCAGCAGACGGAAACTATATCTGTGCACCTGCAATTATGGAGCATATTGAAAAAACTGGAGTGCACTCAGGAGACAGCATGTCAGTTCTCCCGCCTCAAAGTCTTTCAGAACAAGTAAAGAATAAAATGCTGGCCTATGCAAAAGCAATTGTGCAAAAGCTTCATTATAAAGGCCTTATGAATATTCAATTTATCGTGAATGGTGAAGAGGTATTAATACTGGAAATTAACCCGCGTGCAAGCAGAACGGTCCCTATTATCAGCAAGGTCACAGGCGTGCAGCTGGTGGAGATTGCGACAAAAATATTGCTTGGGAAATATAAATTGTCGAAAGATGAAATTCCGGCAGCAGGGAAACTCCCATTTGTATGTGTGAAATTCCCGGTCTTCTCGAATTATGCACTAAAGGGATTGGACAGCAAAGTGGGTCCTGAAATGAAATCTACAGGTGAGGGCATTTCGCTGGCACCAAATTATGAGGAAGCTGTCAGAAAGTCCTTCCATGCCAGCTTGAATGGTGTTAAGGGCAAATGTATTGTAATAGCAAATTCTTCAAATACAGACGAATTAACACATTATATTAATCAGGTGAAAGCTGTGCCGGTTCTTCTGACTCAAGACAATATGGACTGGAGTGCTCAGGAAACCTTTGCTTTATATAATCCCGGAATGAGTGAAGCAGATAAAAAAATGAGAGAAATGGGAACAAAAAACAGAATTTTGACTTTCAGTGAGAAGGAAACGCTTATTGCCTTATTAAAATCGATGACAGCAGGCGAGTGGGATGTTAATTCCATTGAAGATTGGCAGGGCGCAAAACATAATATGGGAGAAAAGGAAGTGGGCGTTATATGATTTCAATTCAGGAAGCGAAAAAGGGCTTAAATATAAAAGGAAAGGACCTTCTAACACTTGCCGACTTTACTGCAGACGAAATAAAGGGACTTTTGGAAAAAGCAAAGCAATTAAAGGAAGCTCATCTGCAAGGGGCAGAAACTTCTATCCTAAAAGGCAAAATTCTTGGCATGATTTTTGAAAAGTCATCTACCCGCACTAGAGTTTCCTTTGAAGCTGGAATGCTGCAGCTTGGGGGGCATGCCTTATATTTAAATAGCCAGGATCTGCAGCTTGGAAGAGGAGAAAGCATTGCGGATACAGCTAAAGTGCTTTCACAGTACGTTGATGCAATTATGATCCGAACGTTCTCCCATGATAAGATCCAGGAACTCGCATATCATGCAGACATTCCGGTTATTAACGGCCTAACAGATCTATATCATCCATGCCAGGCTCTTGCCGATCTCCTTACACTCGAAGAGAAAAATGGAGAGTTAAAAGGACAAAATCTGGTATATGTAGGTGATGGCAATAATGTGGCACATTCTCTAATGATTGCTTCTGCCAAGATGGGGGTAAATATCACGATTGCCTGTCCTGAAGGGTATGAGCCTGACCAAGGTGTGCTTAACCAATCATTGGAGTTTGCTGAATTAAGCGGTTCAAAGGTAATCATCACATCCAAACCTGAAGAAGCCTCTGCTAATGCTGATGCCATCTATACAGATGTATGGACGAGCATGGGCCAGGAAGCTGAAAATGACAAAAGGCTCAAAGACTTTGCTGATTTTCAGGTTAATGAATATCTTGTCCAAAAAGCCAAAAAAGATTATGTCTTTTTGCATTGTCTCCCTGCCCATCGCGGTGAGGAAGTTACAGCGGAGGTCATTGATGGAAAAAACTCTGCCGTGTTTCAGCAGGCTGGAAACAGACTTCACGTACAAAAAGCCATTCTTTCAGAGATATTATAATAATGAACAAGGCCTTCTCAGTTGTTGAGAAGGCCTTGTTAGTAAGATGAGAATAACACAAGAGGTCCAAAAGCATAACAATAAATCACAAAAATACTTCAGGATGACTTATCCATAATATTTACAATCCATTTCAGTGAAATGGGCGAAAAAGGCTGTGGTATACGTCAAGGCCTATTCAGGTTAGGATCCTATGCATCACCGCTTTGTATCAGCCTCACAATATACCCTATATAAGCCCGAATAAATGCTGGGCAATTTCCTGTGCCGGGTAGAAAAAGGATAGGCTCAGTAAGTTCCTGAATTTATCCCCAAATTCAGTATTTAGGAATGTCAGAAAATCAGCCGCAAATAAACCCGCACAATCCCTCCGTTTCAAATAAACATGAAGGCAGAATTCTTTTTCCATGCTTTAAATGACTGCCAATAGTTTCCCTCATGAGAGATGCAAGAGTGGAAATAATAATAAGTGATTTACGATTAAAGGAGGTATTGGGCATGGGGCAAAATAGACAATTTAAGCCTGGCCAGAAAGCGCCTAATAATGGAATTTATATAGAAATTGGCGAAACGGGAAGCAACGTCAATAATCCGCAAATGCTTAAAATGAGAGCTGGAGATCAATTCCCGGAAACATCCAATCATAACCGCATTTGGACATATAAAAGAAAGCCCTGATTCTGATTAATTAACTGGAAAATGGGGAAATAAGAAATAGAGCCATCCCATTTGCGGATGGCTTTTTGGATATGGTAATAGCTGAAAACTTTACATATGAAAAGATTGAATTATAATAAAATAAAAGGTCAAAAAAGGTCAAAAAGGGAGGTTCCATAATGGATATAAATCGGATGACAGAACGGCTTCAGGAAGGGTTAATGAATGCACAGTCCATAGCTGTCCGTGAGCAGCATCAGGAGGTGGATGAAGCCCATTTATTCCTGGCTTTACTGGAGCAGGAAAACAGCCTTGTTTCATTAATTCTGTCAAAAATGGAGATTCCGGCCGATTTCTTTCTTGATAAAATGCAGGAAGCAATGAGAAAGAAACCGCAAGTATCCGGTTCGGGAACGGAACAAGGAAAACTGTATATAACCGGTAAACTGCAGCGGCTGCTGGCAGAAGCAGAAAATAAAATGAAAATTTATCAGGATGATTTCATGTCAGTAGAGCATGTATTCCAAGCTGCTGCATCAGCGGATTCTGAAACTGCAGCTGTTTTAAAGACATACGGAATCAATCAGGAACAAGTGGAGCAGGCGATTAAGGAAATTAGGGGGAATCAGAGGGTGACATCGCAAAATCCGGAATCAACATATGAGGCTTTAAAAAAATATGGAAGAGATCTTGTTGCAGAGGTCAAGCAGGGAAAAGTAGATCCTGTAATAGGGCGGGATAGCGAAATCAGGCATGTCATTCGCATCCTTTCAAGAAAAACAAAAAATAATCCAGTGCTGATAGGGGAACCGGGGGTAGGCAAGACAGCTATTGTTGAAGGACTGGCACAGAGAATTGTACGTAAGGATGTACCTGAGGGCCTCAAGGATAAAACCATTTTTGCACTTGATATGAGCTCCTTGATTGCAGGGGCCAAATTCCGGGGGGAATTCGAAGAAAGACTAAAAGCTGTATTAAATGAGATAAAGAAAAGCGAAGGCAGAATTCTTCTTTTTATTGACGAGCTGCATACAATCGTGGGAGCGGGCAAGACAGAAGGAGCAATGGATGCTGGGAATATGCTGAAGCCTATGCTTGCAAGAGGCGAATTGCATTGTATTGGAGCTACCACACTTGAAGAGCATCGCAAATATATTGAAAAAGATCCTGCCCTCGAACGGCGTTTTCAGCAGGTATTAGTGCAGGAGCCGGATGCAGAGGATACAATCTCCATTCTCAGAGGACTGAAGGAGCGCTTTGAAATTCATCATGGAGTCAACATCCACGATCGTGCTTTAGTGGCTGCCGCAACATTATCAGACAGGTATATTACAGATAGATTTCTTCCCGATAAGGCGATTGACCTGGTGGACGAAGCCTGTGCAATGATTAGGACGGAGATTGATTCAATGCCATCCGAGCTTGATGAGGTTACAAGAAGGGTCATGCAGCTGGAAATAGAAGAAGCTGCACTAAGAAAAGAAAGTGATGAAGCAAGCAAGCAGAGACTAGGAGACCTCCAAAAAGAACTTGCCGAACTAAAAGATCAGGCAAATAGCATGAAAGCAAAATGGCAGCTTGAAAAAGAAGGAATCCAAAAAGTCCAGGAAAAGCGGGAGCAGCTGGAGATAATGCGCCGCGAACTGGATGAGGCCGAAAATAATTATGACTTGAATAAAGCTGCGGAACTTCGCCATGGAAGAATTCCTGCTATGGAAAAGGAATTGAAAGAGCTAGAACAAGCCGTTAATGAGAATCAAGGGGACAGGCTGCTGAGAGAGGAAGTCACAGAAGAAGAAATTGCTGGCATAGTGGCAAGATGGACTGGTATTCCCGTGGTTAAACTTGTTGAAGGAGAACGTGAAAAGCTCCTTCGCCTTGAAAGCATCCTTCAAGAAAGAGTAATTGGCCAGGATGAGGCGGTACAGCTGGTGTCAGATGCTGTCCTGAGAGCCAGAGCAGGAATTAAAGATCCGAACCGCCCCATTGGTTCCTTTATCTTCCTGGGTCCAACCGGAGTGGGAAAGACAGAGTTAGCTAAGGCACTTGCACAGTCATTGTTCGATAGCGAAGAACAAATAATTAGAATTGATATGTCCGAATATATGGAAAAACACGCTGTATCAAGATTGATAGGCGCTCCTCCGGGGTATGTAGGTTATGAGGAAGGCGGTCAGCTGACAGAAGCTGTCAGAAGAAAGCCATATTCAGTAATCCTGCTTGATGAAATTGAGAAGGCTCACCCTGAAGTATTTAATATCCTGCTGCAGATGCTTGATGATGGAAGAATAACTGACTCACAGGGCCGCACGGTTGATTTTAAAAATACTGTTATCATAATGACTTCCAATATTGGCTCCCAATTCCTTCTGGAACGCTCTGCCAATGGGGCAGACATAACTGAAGAAACCAGAGACAATGTACTCGGACAGCTGAGAAGCCATTTCCGCCCGGAATTTTTAAATAGAGTGGACGAAATTATCTTGTTTAAGCCATTAACTCTCAATGAAATAAAGGGTATTGTACTAAAATTAATCACTCATCTTCAAGCAAGATTATCAGATCAGCATATTAAGTTAAGTATAAATGAGGATGCTAGAGAATATATTGCAGAAAACGGATTTGATCCTGTCTATGGCGCCCGGCCGCTCAAACGGTTTATCCAAAGGAACGTTGAAACGGGACTCGCCCGCAAAATAATTGCAGGAGAAATTAAAGATCACAGTGAAGTTATTATTTCCGCAGATAACGGCAAAATTGAACTGCTGGTAAAATAAGGACATAAATGAAAAGAATCATCCTGAATAAACAGGATGACTCTTTTCATTTCCTGCAAAGGTGCAGATTAATGAATTCCCTCTTTTTCAACAGGACCTTCAGGAATGATGGAAGCGACAACAAAAATTAAAACAGTTGTTGCAACTGCCAAAATGGTGCCGGTTACAAAATCGTAAGACGTTCCAAGCATTGAGGAAACTACATACGTTAACATTTGAACAAGAAGGAAAGTCCAGAAAAATGTCCAAAAGAATCTCATCTATTTCACCTCTAACATAATTAATCCCTTTTCATATTAGCATAACCCATTAAAGAAATAAATTTATTTTTTCTCTTTTCAGCCCATTGATGAACTTGTCTAAAAGTAGGCAAATCTCCCTTTCATTTTAAGTTGGTATACATACAGTATATTATGAACAAACTTGCAAAGGAGTTTTACTATGGAAAGCCGGAACTTCCAGCTGGATACAGAATGGTGCATGATTCATTACCCAGATAAACCAAGTGGTTTCGGTATTCTGATTATTGGGGATGATCGGCACTTTGTTGACGCTAACTGCAGTTTTTGGACTCAAAATGAAGGGAAACATTCATTAATTAAGAAACTAAGACAAGATGGCTATACCATTTTTTATTCAAATCTATATGGAAGGCACTGGGGCAGTGATCGGGCTGTTGAGAAAGCTAAGTACTTGTATGAGCATATCCTGCGCACTGAAATTATAAACGAAAAGATTCATATTATTGCTGAGGGCATGGGAGCATTGGTTGCACTTAGATTATTGCATGAAATGGGTGATTTAATCCGTTCAGCCGTATTAATAAATCCTATTCTTTCATTAAAGCATCACCTTGAACAGGAAAGAGAGCATAAGTTCTTTTATAAGAAACTATTAAGAGAATTGGCAGTTTCATATGAGATAGAAACGGATAATATAGCGGATTTGCTCAGCAAACAAGAAAAAAACCTCACATCCGGCCTTAAAGTTCCCGTCAGAATCATTCAGGTTTTGGCCGGTGGCAGAGCTTACAAGCAATCGGATTATTTAAAGAAGCGATCAATTCAATGGGAAAATGAAAATTGCCCTATCTCTGTATTTTATATCCTCCCAGATAAAAAACAAAGAATATCCTCTCAAATGACAAGCTTCTTTAGAAAATATGAAAAAATCCTATGAAAATCTGCTGCAATTCAGTAAAGAAATAAGGACAACCCTTTGAGCATAGTATACAGTAATATGCTTCCGAGGAGGGGTGAAGATGGACAGGGCAGTCATCTTAGGAACATTTGAATTTATAGGGTTCAGCCTGTGCAAGTATCTTCTGGAACAGGGCTGCGAGATAGATGGAGTTCATTTTGGCAAAGAAGATGATGACGCTATAACTCACGAAAAACGGCTGACAATCGGACGGAATGCCAACTTTTATGAAATAAACTATAATGAATGGATCAAATCAGCAGAATTACAAAAAAGTGACACAATATTTATAGATATTTACGACTTATATATTAGGAATGGGATTGCTGCTTTAAGGGAGAAGGAGCTTATAGAAGGATTTCTTTTGAAAAACTTGGCTTTATTTCAAACCCTTCAGGTGAAAATTGCATTCCTGTTCCCTATTCAGTGGGTTAAAGACATGAGCAGAACACATAGCCGGCTGGAAGATGCTATTAAAGTCCTGAAAGAAAACGATATTTTCGTTTCCTCCTTTTACCTGCCTGTCATTTACGGTCCCTGGCAGCCTAAGGAATTTAGTTTTTACCAATCTATAGCGAAAGAAAGAGTAATAATAAGTGAGAGAGAATGGATACATGATGCGATTTTCATCGATGACCTCATTCTTTTTTTGTCAAGTGGTCCAGATAGGAATTCGGATGAGTCCTTTCTGCTAAAAAGCAATATCAAAGGGCACTGGCGTAAATGCGCTGATTATCTCTCCATTGACTATAATGAAAACTGGCGCAGTCCCGATTTGGCAATCGGAAAAGTAACTGAAAGGACGATTCATTGTTCAGTTAATATCTCCGATGGTCTCGAAAAGCAAAGAAAACAATTTATTTCATTAGAGAGCCCGGATGGCTTGTAAATCGCAAAAAAATCTTTCCATTTAACATAAAGAAAAGGTAGAATTGAATTAGATTGGTAAATTAAACCGGTGATATGAAGTGAAAGACAGAGAGGCGGAGAAAAAGAAGATGCATAAGACATTAAAGAAATTAGGGATTCTTCTTTTGTGCCTTCTTTTATTGGCCTCCTGCAGACAGCCGATGTCTGCAGGGAAACTTGAGAAAGCTGGATTATTAGTACCCGATACTGTCAATGACCAGGTATGGGGGACCAAAGGCTATAAAGGCATGCTGAAGATTCAATCCCATTATGATATTGAGGTTTATTATAAAGAGGGTATGAATTCAGAGCTGGTTGTTGAAAGAGCTGTTAAAGAGTTAGACCAAAAAGGCGTGAACCTGATATTTGGACATGGCAATGAATACGCAGCATACTTTAATAATATTTCAAAAAAATATCCTGACATTCAATTCGTCAGCTTTAATGGCGATGCTCAAAATGAAAACACCACCAGTTTGAACTTTGAAGCATACGCTATGGGTTTCTTCGGAGGCATGGTTGCAGGGCATATGACGAAAACGAATAATATAGGAATATTGGCGGCTTTTGAATGGCAGCCGGAAGTAGAAGGTTTTTATGAAGGTGCAAACTATACTAATAAAAGCGTAAACGTGCAGATCCAATATGTCGGCAACTGGGACAATGATGATAAAGCCATCGCTCTTCTGGACAAGCTAATAGCCAATAAGACAGATGTTGTCTATCCGGCAGGAGATGGGTATAATGTTCCTGTCATCGAAAAGCTAAAAGAAGAAGGGCTGTACGCAATAGGCTATATTTCCGACCAGTCAGATCTGGGTGAATCGGTCGTCCTGACCAGTACAATTCAGCATGTTGATGTTTTATATGAACTTGTGGCAGAAAAATTTAACGAGGGTGAACTGGAATCAGGAAATCTGACATTTGATTTCGAGGATGATGTAATTTCACTTGGGAAATTCAGCCCTGACGTCGATGAAGAATTCAAAAAAGAACTCAATGCTGCCATTGAGCATTACAAAAAAACAGGGAAACTGCCTGAATAGTAATTACCATACATAGGAGGTACAGCAAGATGAACGAAAAAAACATGGAATTCATGCAAATAGCCATGAAATACCTGCCTGAAGCCAAACAGCAGCTCGATGAAGCAGGCATCGAATTATCCCTGGAAATGATCCAGCCATTCATGAACCTGTTCACAAAAGTCATGAACGAAGCCTACGAAATGGGCAAAGCGGATGCGTTAAATGGGAGTGAATAATAGGAAACCAGCCTTATTGGCTGGTTTTTGCTATTTATGACGTTAAGATAGGAAATCTTACAGAAGAGAGAGCTGAACTAAGAAGATCAGCGAGTAAACTTCTGTTTAATGATTTTAATATTACAAATAAAGAATACCGGGACTGCCGGTTAATGTACCTGTTAAAAAAGTAAAATCTGCGTATAAGGTATAATCCCGCCCCTACTTCTTCCAAAACATCTCCAGCAAAGGACCGGCTTTTTTCAGCAATGGCTTTAAATGATGGGCTGAGGTCATGATCGTATCAATGTTGACCATTAGTTCCTCTAAGTTTATGTTGTTCAGGATATTGTTGGCATATTCTTTATCGGAACTTTCACCTCCTTCATTAAATTCTCTGCGTTTTCCCCCAAGGAGCCAATCGTCAGCTTCATGAGCATTTCTACTTCTGCCTCCGAAAAGCCAGTCGTCTTTCCCCTGATTTTTTTCATCATCGCTGTCCAATTCAAAATTGCTTTCAGCTTGCTGATGGTTTTTCCTGACTCTTCCTCCAAATAAAAAATGTGTTAAAGGGTCTTCAGTATTTCCCATCTCTTTTTCATCCTTATCAAGCATGCAATTTACCTCCTTTCAGATGCCTATATTTCAGAATATGAAGAAAAATTCACTGGGTATAGACATTTGTGGAGTAATCATAAGGAAAGGTAAAAAGTGTTGCGTTTGTATATATTTATTTGATAAAATTAGTACCAAGTCATAATAATTGATATTAAATTTAGATAGAGACTGGATAAAGGACAGTAAAATTGAAAAGGGTGTGGGACTCCATGAATGCTGGAATTATAGGAATCGGAAGATATCTTCCTGAAAAAGTGGTTACAAATGCTGATTTGGAAAAAATAGTTGATACTTCTGACGAATGGATCCGGACAAGGACTGGAATTGAAGAGAGACGAATTGCAGATGACAGTGTAGAAACATCAGATATGGCCTATGAGTCAGCAATTAAGGCATTGGATAATGCAGGCATTGACGCAGAGGAGTTAGACCTGATTTTAGTTGCAACGGTTACACCGGATAATCCCTTTCCATCTGTTGCCTGCATGCTTCAGGAGCGATTAAAAGCAAGTAAGGCGGCAGCAATGGATATTAGTGCTGCATGTGCAGGTTTCATGTATGGAATCATAACGGCAAAACAATTTATTGAAACTGGAACCTATAAAAACGTTTTAGTAGTAGGGGTAGAAAAGCTTTCAAAAATTACAGACTGGAATGACCGTAATACTGCGGTTTTATTTGGAGACGGTGCAGGTGCAGCTGTTATTGGGCCAGTCTCGGATGGCCGGGGAATATTATCATTTGAATTAGGAGCAGATGGCACAGGTGCAAAACATCTATACCAGGATGAATATATCATCATGAACGGGCGTGAAGTATTCAAATTTGCAGTTCGTCAAATGGGTGAGAGTTGCATCAACGTACTCGATAAAGCGGGATTATCCAAAGAAGACGTAGATTTTTTAATCCCTCATCAGGCGAATATCCGCATCATGGAGGCTTCCCGTCAAAGATTGGAACTCCCTGTTGAAAAAATGTCCAAAACAGTTGATAAATATGGAAATACGTCTGCTTCATCTATTCCAATTGCATTGGTGGAAGAGCTGGAAGCTGGTAAAATTAAAGATGGTGATTTGCTTGTGATGGTCGGCTTTGGCGGAGGGCTAACCTGGGGAGCCATTGCGATGCGTTGGGGAAGATAAGAACACCATTTAATATGGATGACTATTTATAAGGAGCTGCAATTATATGAATAAAAGAAGAGTTGTCGTTACAGGCATCGGAGCTGTATCACCGCTTGGAAATAATACAGAAACGACATGGAATAATATTAAGTCAGGTATTTCAGGGGTAGGACCGCTGACCAGATTGAATGCTGATGAGTACCCTGCTAAAGTAGCTGCTGAAGTAAAGGATTTTAATCCCGAAGATTTTTTTGATAAAAAAGATGCCAGAAAGATGGACCGCTTCACACATTACGCTGTTGCTGCATCCATGATGGCAGTTAAAGATGCAAACCTTCAGATTACAGATGATAATGCGCACCGCATCGGTGTTTGGATAGGTTCAGGCATCGGCGGAATGGAAACCTTTGAGAACCAATATGAAACATTTATGAAGCGAGGATACAGAAGAGTCAGCCCGTTCTTCGTGCCAATGATGATACCGGACATGGCAACCGGCCAAGTTTCGATTTATTTAGGTGCAAAAGGGTTTAACTCTTGTACAGTGACTGCATGTGCCACTGGTACAAACTCAATTGGTGATGCCTTTAAGGTTATTCAGCGAGGCGATGCCGATGCGATGATTTCCGGCGGAGCAGAAGCGCCAATCACAAAAATGTCTGTTGCAGGATTTTGTGCGAACACCGCGCTTTCAACAAACCCGGATCCTAAAACAGCAAGCCGTCCATTTGATCAAAATCGTGACGGGTTTGTTATCGGAGAAGGTGCGGGAATTGTAGTACTTGAAGAACTTGAACATGCACTTGCCCGCGGCGCAAAAATTTATGCAGAAATAGTAGGCTATGGTGCTACCGGGGATGCATATCATATCACTGCACCTGCTCCAGGCGGAGAAGGCGGGGCAAGAGCCATGAAAATGGCTATTGAAGATGGCGGCTTAAAGCCGGATGATATCGATTATATAAATGCTCATGGAACAAGTACCGATTATAACGACAAATTTGAAACATTGGCAATTAAAGAGGTGTTCGGAGAGCATGCCTATAAATTGGCAGTAAGCTCGACTAAATCAATGACAGGACATCTTTTAGGAGCTGCAGGCGGAATTGAAGCCATTTTCACAGTTCTGGCAATGAAGGAAGGGATCCTGCCTCCGACCATTAATCTCGAAAACCCAGATCCTGAATGTGATTTGGATTATGTTCCAAATGAGGCAAGGGAAAAAGAAATCAAAGCTGCAATGAGCAATTCACTGGGCTTTGGCGGTCACAATGCAACAATTGTCTTTAAAAAATATGAATAAAAATAACAAAAGCTGATTTAAGGGAATAACCTTTCCTTAAATCAGCTTTTTGTTTTGATCAACAAATTCCTTATATCTACATATTATCGAGTAAAGGGAGGTGTGGAAATGGGATAGTTAGAACAGATTTATGGCTCGAGGAAGATTTTAATGAACCGGTTAAAATGTGTGAAAAACTTACCGGACCCTTCAATGATGATAATCCCCAAAAAATATACGAGTACCTGGCGGATTTCGGCATGTATACACCTGCACGGTTCAGCAGGCATAATTTCCTGGAGCTTAAAAAGAAGAATGCGTGGGATCTGGCGAAAAAGATTCACGTAAAATATAGGAGGATGTGGGCAGGCCCAGATTGTGATATTTACATCTTCCCGTCTGCAGGCGGCGGACTTTTTTCACGGCAGCCGGGCAAATCAGGAGTTTCATTCGCAAAAATGCTGTTTCTATTTCTCCCTTCTAATATAGACGAAGCTGAACTGGAGGCTTTATTTGTGCATGAATATCACCATGTCTGCAGAATTAACTCCCAGAAAAAAAAACTGGAGGAATACACGCTTCTTGATTCCATCATATTGGAGGGGCTTGCCGAAAATGCAGTAGAAATAAACTGCGGCAAGAGGTTTAGAGGATCTTGGTGCAGCCGATATTCTAAAGAAGAAATCGGGGATTTCTGGGAAAAATTAATAAAACCGAACTTACAACTAAAAAAGAATAATAGGCTCCATCGAAAGATATTATATGGAGAGAGGCCATATCCTCCATTAGTTGGTTATGCTGCCGGCTACGAGATTGTAAGGGAATTCCGAGAGAAAAAACATTTTACTGCAAAAATATCTTTTAATGCTCCATCCGAATTTTTTGTGGATCAAACTTTATAGATACTGAATTCATATACACTTTAAAGTCCTAAAATGTGGGCTTTTTTTTTGAAAAACGATAATGAATATTAATAAAGTTTAAAAAAATCTTGCAATTGTAATAACTTTGTAATAATATTTTAGACAAATAGAATGAATTAACAGAATAATTAAAAAGGTTAGAGGTGTTCCTATGAGCTCAAGTCCCCGTCAACTTAAAGACGCACCTTTACTAGAGGTGAAGAATTTAGAAACTGCCTTTTCCATAGATGGTACATACTATAATGCAGTAGATAATGTTTCTTTTAGAGTTAAGTCCAGACAAATCGTTGGAATAGTGGGAGAGTCTGGCTGCGGAAAATCTGTAATGAGCCTCTCTGTTATGAAGCTCCTGCCTAAAGGCATTGGCAAAATCCGTAACGGCGAGATTATTTTTGACGGTGTACATCTGGAGAATATGACAGATTCAGAGATTAATAAAATCAGGGGAAAGGATATCGCTATGATCTTCCAGGAACCTATGACTTCTTTAAATCCTGTGTTCTCGATCGGGTTCCAGCTCCAGGAAGTATTATTCAATCATATGAAGATCTCAAAAAGGGAAGCGCGGTTAAAAAGTATTGCACTACTAAAAAGTGTAGGGATCTCAAGGCCTGAAAAAATTGTAGATGAATATCCGCATCAGCTTTCAGGCGGAATGAGGCAAAGGGTCATGATTGCCATCGCCATTGCCTGCCAGCCGAAGCTGCTGATCGCTGATGAGCCGACTACGGCACTGGATGTTACTGTACAAGCCCAAATTCTTGAACTTTTAAAAGAAATACAGGAAGTAAATGATATGTCAGTCATTCTAATTACCCATGACCTGGGTGTTGTGGCTGAGATGTGCGATGAAGTAATTGTAATGTATGCAGGGAAAATAGCTGAACGGACAGATGTCGATTCCCTATTCCACAATCCTAAGCATCCATATACCCAGCTTCTTATGGGAGCTATACCAAAAATGGATGTAGAAGTGGAAAAGCTAAGCACTATAAAGGGGATTGTGCCTTCATTAAAAAACATGCCAAAAACAGGTTGCAAATTTGCAGCGCGATGCCCTAAGGCAATGCCGGAATGCCATACAGTTACACCTCTTCTGGCAGAAAATGAAGAAGGACATGAGGTTGCCTGTCTGCTTTACAAGACAAGCCAGCCGAAACAAGAGGTGAACGCATAATGAGTACAGTGCATAATAATACAGCTGTTCTAAAAAAAGATAAAAGCCGCAGTGATGTACTATTAGAAGTTAAAAACCTAAAAACTTACTATCCGATAAAAGGCGGTATCCTTAGAAGGACTGTGGCTGTTGTTAAAGCTGTCGATGATATTTCCTTTGAAATTAAGAAAGGGGAGACATTAGGACTGGTTGGAGAGTCAGGCTGCGGAAAATCAACAGCTGGCCGAACGATCCTAAGACTTCTGGAACCGACAGATGGACAAATAATCTTTGATGGACAGGATATTACAAATGTAAGAGGGACCAGCTTGAGGAAAATCCGCCAGGACTTCCAAATGGTGTTCCAGGACCCATATGCATCATTAAATCCGACGATGATGGTTGGACACCTTGTGTCAGAGCCAATCAGAAATTACAGCAGTAAATCCGAAAAGGAACTGAAACCGGAAGTGATGGATCTTCTCGGAAAGGTTGGACTTCCTGAAGATGCTTACTATAAATATCCGCATGAGTTTTCCGGGGGACAAAGACAGCGTATCGGAATTGCAAGAGCACTGGCTTTAAGGCCTAAGCTTATCATTGCGGATGAACCTGTTTCTGCCCTTGACGTATCAGTCCAATCACAGGTATTGAACCTTTTGAAAGAGCTGCAGGATGAATTTGATCTTACTTTCTTATTTATTGCCCATGATTTAAGTGTTGTTAAACATATGAGTGACCGGATAGGTGTTATGTATCTGGGAGGCCTTGTAGAAGTCGCTGAAAAGGACAGTCTCTATGCAGAGCCTCTGCATCCTTATACTCAGGCTCTGATCTCTGCGATTCCTGAGCCGGATCCTCGCAAGAAAAAAGAAAGAATTATTTTAGAGGGCGATGTCCCAAGCCCGATTGATCCTCCAAAAGGATGTACTTTCCACCCGCGCTGCGCACATGCAATGCCGGAGTGCCAAAGTGTTAAACCGCAATTAAAGGAGGTGAAGCCTGGGCATAGGGTAGCTTGTCACTTATATAAATAGGGCTTTATCAAAAAAATACTTTTCGGGGGGAAAACAATGAAGAAATCAGCATTTTGGCTGCTTTCACTTCTGCTTGTCATGTCTGTATTCCTTGCAGCATGTTCTGGCGGCGGAGAGAAAGCCAGCACTGACAAGGAAAATAAAGATGATGGGAAAGCATCTGGAGAAGTAAAAGAAGGCGGCACAGTAACTTTCGGTTACACACAGCCATTCAAAGGCGTTTTATCATATGCTTATTATGAAGGTGAAGATGATGCAAATGCCCTTCAGTTTATGCATGAAGGTTTACTTAAAGTAAATGATGAGCTTATTTCCGAGCCGAATTTGGCAGACTATGAGCTGTCTGAAGACAATACTAAATTAACTTTCAAACTTAAGCAGGGAGTTAAATGGCATGATGGTGAAGAATTAACAGCAGAGGATATGGAATTTGCATGGTATTTAATTGCAGATCCAACGTATGAGGGTGCGCGTTTTGCTAACGTTGCAATGATCAAAGGTGCTCAAGAATATAAAGACGGAAAAGCTGACAAAATTGAAGGTATCAAAGTAGTAGACGATTATACTATTGAGGTAACAGTAACTGAACCTTCTGTTAACTTATTGGAAAATATTTGGGTTTACCCTGAGCCAAAACACTACTATGGAGATATTTCTTCTAAAGAACTTCCGGACGCCGATCAAATCCGTAAAGCTCCAATCGGTGTAGGTCCTTTTAAAGTGAAAAATATCGTACCTGGTGAAATGATCGAATTTGAGCGTTTTGATGATTACTGGCAGGGACCAGCCAAATTGGATGGTGTGGTTTACAAAATCATTGATGGTTCCCTGGCGCAAGGTTTAGTGCAAAACGGAGAAATCGATGTAATTGAAGCTCCGAAAGATCAGTGGGAAGCTATTAAAGCCCTTGATAATGTAAATCCTGTTGAAGCAGATGCTATGTCCTACAGCTACATTGCTTTTGACTGGGGTCACTATGACACTAAAAAAGGCGTAGTAGTATCTGATAACAAGAAATTCCAGAACAAATCCCTTCGCCATGCAATGGCACATGCCATTGACCGTCAGGCATTTATCGATGGTTTTGCAAACGGCTTAGGTAAACCATTAAACACTCCTTTCCCTTCAGTATCATGGGCTAAGATTGACGATTCAGAAATCAATCAGTACGAATATGATCCGGAAAAAGCAAAGAAATTACTTGACGAAGCAGGCTATGTTGATAAAGACGGTGACGGCTTCCGTGAAGATCCAGAAGGAAAGCCATTCACAATCAACTTTGATGCAATGGCTGGTGCTGAAACTTCAGAAGCGCGTGCACAATTCATCCTTCAATCCTGGCAGGAAGTTGGCTTAAATGCAAAGCTTAACGGCGGTTCATTAAAAGACTTCAACCTGTTCTATGACACTATCGAAGCAGATGACCCATCTGTTGAAACATTCATGGGTGCATGGGGACTTGCTAACGACCCGGATCCAGCAGGCATCTGGCTGTCTACTGACAAATGGAACATGTGGAGATGGTATAGCGAAGAGTCTGACGCTCTAATCAAAAAAGGTGTATCATTCCCTGAAGACTCAAGCAAAGATGTTACTGAACACCGTAAGGAAGTCTATAACGAATGGCAAAAGCTTGTTAACGAAGAATTGCCAATCATTTTCTTCGAACAGCGTGTAGATCCATGGGCGATCAACAAGCGTGTGGGCGGAGTTAAAGTTACACCATTTGGAACTGATGAGTTCCACAAGTGGCACATTGTAGAGTAATAGAATAAAAGGAACCTGTATTCCTTGGTGGAGCTGCTCCTCCAAGGAATACAAGTTTAACCAGCGAATAAATCTTTGTTTGGTAAGGGGAATGGAAATGCTACAGTACACGATTCGACGACTCATAGGTATGATTCCAATAATTTTCCTTATCTCAGTAGTGGTTTTCACCCTGGCAAAGCTTATGCCCGGTGATGCACTGTCTGGAAAAATTGACCCATTAAACTCAGATCCGGAGTATATTGAAGAAATGCGTGAGCAGATGGGATTGAACGATCCTATTCCTGTACAGTATGTCCGCTGGATGAGTGGTGTGGTCCAAGGAGATTTTGGAGATTCATTTGTTCATAAGCGTCCGGTTATGGAGCTAATTGGTGACCGTTTGCCGAACACGATTATTTTAGGAATATCAGCTCTATTAATCACTTATTTTTTAGCTTTTTTAATGGGAAGGTACTCCGGGCGGTTTGCCTATAGTATAGGGGATTATTTAATATCAGCTTTTAACTATTTAGCACTTGCAATACCTAGCTTTGTTGCAGCTTTGGTTGCCATTTATGTCTTTGCCATCAATCTTGGATGGGTTCCTGCCAGTGGAAGTATCGGCAGCGGAGTAGAAGCAGGAACACTGGAATATTACTTAAGTAAAGCAAAACATACAGTATTGCCGGCTATTGTCCTGGGAGCCATGGCTACAGCCGCTTATACACAGTTCCTGAGAAATGATATGATCGAAAGCTCTCGCAAGGATTATGTTCGTACAGCAAGAGCGAAAGGTACGAAAGAATCTGCGATTTATAATAAGCACATTCTAAGAAACTCAATCATACCTATTGTTACTTTACTTGGATTCGATATTGCCAACCTATTTGGAGGGGCAATTATTACAGAAACCATTTTCACATACCCTGGCATCGGTTATTTATTCGTAGAATCAGTTAATTCACGGGATTATTCAGTCATGATGGCTATTGCCATGATGCTGACTATTTTAACGCTCATTGGAAATTTAATTGCTGATTTACTATATGGATTAGTAGATCCGCGTATTCGTTTAAGTTAGGTAGGTGAGAGTATGGAACCATCAATTTCACAGCAAACTTCGCCTGGTTTAGCAGAGCCTGTTAAACCTCCGAAGAGTCAATCACCATGGGCTCTCGCCCGCCGCAAGTTTTTGCGCAATAAAGCTGCGATGATCAGTCTTGTTTTCCTGCTGATCGTCTGTGTAATGTCCATATTGGCAGAGCCGCTGTCTATGCCGGTGGAGGAGACAGCGAAGATTAATTTAACACAGATGAGCAAAGAACCATCCGCAGATCACTACTTTGGCACAGACAAGTCTGGCCGAGATGTCTTTGCCAGAACACTGCACGGCGGTAAGACATCACTCCTGCTGGCATTCTCTATCACGCTCTCTGTTATTACCATTGGTACTATTGTTGGTGCTGCTGCCGGATATTTTGGGGGCTGGGTCGATAATGCTCTGATGAGATTCACAGACTTTATGATGAATTTTCCATTCCTGCTATTTGTTATCGTATTAAAATCCATTTTTATTGAATCCAGTACAGGAACACTCATTTTTGTAATAAGTGTACTTAGCTGGACAGGAACAGCACGTCTGGTACGAAGCAAGGTAATGGCTGAGAAGGAAAATGAATATATAATGAGTGCGGTATCCATTGGATGCTCAGCACCAAAAACTATTTTTAAACACTTGCTGCCTAATGTCATGTCGACCATTATTGTTCAGGCAACGATTACTCTGGCTGCGATGATTGTAGCTGAGACTGGCTTAAGCTTCCTCGGTTTTGGTGTACCAATTAACATTCCAACTTGGGGGAACATGCTTCAGGAAGCAAGGAGCCCGGATGTTTTAACAAGTAAATGGTGGATATGGATCCCGCCTGCTGCGATTCTTACATTAACCATCCTGTCTATCAACTTCATTGGAGAAGGCTTAAAAGATGCTTTCAATCCTAAATCAAACAGATAAGATAACAAAAAACGCCTGTATTCAGGCGTTTTTTGTTGTTTTCAGGCCTATAGCTTGTACATATCCAAACAAATGCTTTCATATACTTGTAAAAACAGGGACTGGGAGTGTGTTTATGGCAGCAGTAAAAACTTTTATGACTCACAAGTATAGAAAAGAACATGTTATTTAGGGCATTTTGGCTTCTAACAGGGTTTGGAGTCGCTGTTTCAGGAGGAGTCAGTGTCATAGGGTATTTAAACCTGCTTACAACTGGACATACATTCAAAGAATATATAAATTTTATCACCCATCGTCCAGAATGCTATTTGCTTCCGGCCGGAATCATTATTATAACCATGAGCATTTATATACCCCATTCAAACGAGGGTGAATAAAGGGCATTTCATTAATTATAAAGAATGGTTATTACAAAAAATGGATTGCAAGTGCAATATAGGAATAAATTTACTGCTTGATGCCCATACTGAGTGACAAATAGTTTGTTGAAGTGGGGGTTGAAAAATGTTGTATCTTCATGATGTTTGGGTGAATTGGTTTGAAGGAGAAGAAAATGGATACAATGTATGCCATTTTCATGAATGGAGAAAAGATGATGGTGTAGAACTGCTAGATCAGGTCCCTCTGCTGAAGATTGACCCGGTGCTTTTTAATTACATCGAAAATGATCTTTCTGAGCTGCCACAACAACTGCTGGATGACATTTATCAAAAAGCTTACTTAAGGAAAAATCATGAACGCATTCAATTGGAATATTGTTTTGTTGTATCAGATGGGACAGGCATATTGGCTGTAGATACAATCGGCTACAACATCCCTATCAGAAAAAGCAGGCTAATACCAAGGCAGGAGCAGCTTGCATATGAAATGCTTGAAAATCAGGAAACGGCAAATTACTCTTTTAATGATCAAACCGCTTTGAAGGAATTCCATATTCTTTCCCCGTCTCCGGATTTGATGGCAGGTTTGACAAGGAAAGAAAGGCAGCTTAAACAGCTGCTGTTTATGGCGCTGGACCAGCTTCATTCCTCTAAAAATGATGCTGAAATCCGTTATTGGTATACGGAGTGGAGTCCTGAGCGCTATAAGAAAATCCAATCAATGAATTTTGAGGAAGCCTGGTATGAATTATTTGATGAAAGTAAATACGGCTGGTCAAGTAAACATGAAAAGTTCTGTGAAAATTTAATTAAAGGACAGCCATTTTTCGAGAAGTTGTGGGAAATGGAGCATGGTCCAAAAGTAAATTAAAAAAAACAGCCCGAGGCTGTTTTTTTTATTTTCTTTTTCGGCCAAGTCCCATGGCGTTTTCCATTTTTTTAATCATTTTATTTGCGGCTCTATTAGCTTTTTCTGCTCCTTGATCAAGTACAAGATCAAGTTCTTCTGATTCCATTAGCGCATAATATCTATCCTGAATAGGCTTAAGTGCCCCAATAATAATATCAGACAGGCCGGCTTTAAAATCCCCGTATCCTTTGCCTTCGTATTCTCTTTCGATTTCCGCAATAGTTTTCCCTGAAAGGATTGAATTAATGGAAAGGAGATTTGATACTCCTGGTTTGTTTTCCTTATCATACTTAACAATGCCTTCAGAATCTGTTACGGCGCTTTTTATTTTCTTTTCGATTTGTTTTGGGTCATCTAATAAAGAAATAAACGCCTTTTTATTGAGATCAGATTTGCTCATCTTCTTTAATGGATCCTGAAGTGACATTACCCTTGCACCTTCCTGGGCGATTCTTACATCTGGAATAGTGAAAATATCATTGTACTTTTTATTGAATCTTTCAGCAAGATCACGGGTTAATTCCAGGTGCTGTTTTTGATCCTCTCCAACCGGAACCAAGTCAGTATTATATAGAAGGATATCTGCAGCCATCAAAGGAGGATAGGTCAGCAATCCTGCAGAAACCGCATCCTTGCCTTCTGATTTGTCTTTGAATTGAGTCATGCGCTCAAGTTCACCGATGTAAGAAACACATTGCATCATCCAGCCTGCCTGGGCATGGGCTGGAACTTCCGACTGAATGAATAGGGTGGATTTATCAGGATCGATTCCAACAGCCAAATATAAGGCAGCAAGACTTCGAATGTTCCTTCTCAATTCCAGTCTGTCCTGCGGAACAGTAATTGCGTGCTGATCAACAATACAAAAATAACAGTTGTAGTCATTCTGCAGTTCAACAAATTGTTTCATGGCACCAATGTAATTGCCTAGGGTAATAGTACCGCTTGGCTGGATGCCGGAAAATATAGTTTTCATGTTTTTCCTCCTTTAATCGGCACAAAAATTCATGAGCAGTCAGGCGCTGAAGGATGGGAATGCTTCCTGTAATCATAAAAAAGCATAAAAAAGAACCATTCATCCCTATAAAATAGGGACGAATGGTCCGCGTTGCCACCCTAATTACTCAAATACTGAGTCACTCTGCCCTATGCAGAAAATGCATAGGTCCCCGATAACGCAGGGAAGCGCCTGAGAAATTCAGAGGCTCAAAAGTCCATTCGATCTACCGGGCTGCCTGTTTGCACCTTCCACAGGCTCTCTGCTGAACCCTCGGTAAATGTACTACTCTTTTTTCATCGCCGACAAATAATTTAATTTAATTTTATTATATAATAAAATAAACTATCCGGATACAAAAAGCAAGTAAATAAAAAGCAATTAAAGGTCATTCATCTACATTGTTTTGAGAATGCATTTTACCAAAATGTGGGTGGAAACTCCTAGTAAAATAGTAAAATATATTAAAAAGAAAAATTTTTTTATTATCGCAAAAATCTTAATTTATAAGACTTTTTGACGAAAAATGTCATACCAGAGCGGATTGCACGTACAAAAAGCCACTTGCAATAAGTTTTTAAACTATTTATAATAAACGTAACAAACATAATCTTTACGAATTTGTTACATTTAAAACAAAACTATATCATTCTAGGTTTCAGGAATATAGTGCATATTGAGTAAGTTTATTGCTTACATATTATAGATTACTCTTTTTAATCTGAATTATCAGAATATAGGGATAATCTATCTTTAAGAGAATATAAACTTGCTTTTTTTGTTGCCTTTTAAATAGTCTGCAAATTTTTTAAATTTAATTAACAGACTATTTAAGCAATATATCTGGAGCGCACAGTTGTGTTTTTTATGATAGGCAAATGGTAAAGAGACTGTTTGAGGAAATTAATAGGGGGTTAATACCGTGAACAAAAGATTATCGATCTTTTTTAGCATGTTGCTTGTGCTAAGTATGTTCCTTGCTGCGTGCAGCGGCGGCGGAGACAATGCTGACGGCGACAAAAAAGGCGGAGATGACAGCGGAAAGTCTGATGTGCCGCAGGAGCTAAGAGTAAATATCAACACTGAACCACCATCTTTAAATCCAGGACTTGCAGAAGATTCAACTTCTGGAACTGTACTTCGTAACGTTTTAGAAGGTCTTACTCGCATCAATCAAGATGGTAAGCCTGAAAAAGCAATGGCAGAAGACATTAAAGTCTCTGAAGACGGAAAAACTTATACATTCACAATTCGCGATGCGGAATGGTCAAATGGTGATCCTGTAACCGCTAATGACTTTGAATATGCTTGGAAATGGGCATTAGATCCTGCAAATAACTCAACTTATGCATACCAGCTTTACTACATCGAAGGTGCAGAAGCATTCAACTCAGGCAAAGGTGAAAAGGATGCTGTTGGTGTTAAAGCTGTCGATGAAAAAACTTTAGAAGTTAAATTAGTAAACCCAACACCATATTTTGAAGAATTAACTGCTTTCTATACTTATCTTCCAGTTAACAGCAAGATTGCTGAAGCTAACCCAGATTGGGCAACAGACGCTGGTGATAATTTCACTACTAACGGTCCTTTCCATTTAGTTGAATGGGCTCACAGTGACAAGATTGTTCTTGAAAAGAGCGAAACATATTGGGATGCTGAAACAGTTAAGCTGGACAGCATTGAAATGATTATGATCAATGATCCTAACACTGAATTATCTATGTTTGATAACGGCGAACTAGATTGGGCTGGAGCTCCAACAGGTGCCCTTCCAACTGACGCTATGCAGGCTCTTAAAGAGGAAGGCCGCTTAGTTACTCAACCAATCGCAGGTATTTACAATTACAAGTTTAATACAACTGTAGAACCATTTAATAATGTCAATATCCGTAAGGCATTTGCACATGCTATCAACCGTCAGGAGCTTATTGATAACATCCTTCAGGGTGAGCAGCTTCCTGCAATGGCAATTGTTCCACCATCAATGTTTGAAGAAAACGAAAAGGGTTATTTCCCTGATAATGATGTAGAAAAAGCTAAAGAATATTTACAAAAAGGTCTTGAAGAACTTGGAATGAAAGATGCATCTGAACTTCCAGCTGTAACTCTTTCTTATAACACTTCTGAGGCGCACCAAAAGATTGCACAGGCAATCCAGGATATGTGGAAGCAAAATCTAGGTGTTGAAGTAACACTTGATAACGCTGAATGGAACGTATTCCTTGATAACGTAAACCAAATGGATTACCAAGTAGCACGTATGGGCTGGTTGGGTGACTTTAATGATGCAATCAACTTCTTAGAAATGTACCGTGACGCTGATGGCGGAAACAACAATACTGGATGGGAAAGCAAAGAGTTCCAGGATCTGCTTGCTAAATCTGCAACAGAAACTGACCCTGAAGCGCGCCAGCAGTTACTGAAAGATGCTGAAGCAATCTTCATGGAAGATATGCCAGTAGCTCCAGTCTATTTCTATACTAACAACTGGGTACAGGCTGAGAACCTAAAAGATGTTGCAGTATCCGGTCTAGGTGATGTCCAGTATAAGTGGGCACACTTCGAATAAAAATAGCTAACTTTACGAAAGGTATATGGGATTCTCAATCCCATATACCTTCGTTTCTGATTAAGGCATTGTAATAAAATGGAGGTGTTTGACAATGGCGAAATATATTGGAAAACGCTTGCTCTACATGATCCTGTCACTATGGATGATTGTAACAGCAACATTTTTCTTTATGCGCATTGCACCCGGAAACCCTTTTGCATCTGAGAAAAAACTTCCTCCCGAAATTGAAGCTAACCTGAATGCTCATTTTGGCTTGGACAAGCCTTGGTATGCACAATATTGGGAATATCTTGTTCGTATAGTAAATTGGGATTTCGGCCCGTCTTTTAAATATAAAAGCCAGACTGTTAACGACTTAATCAATGAAGGTTTCCCTGTCTCATTTCTTCTTGGGATGGAAGCCATCTTTATTGCCGTTGCAGTAGGAGTTCTTTTAGGAATTGTTGCAGCATTAAAACACAATAGATGGCCGGATTACACAGCTATGATTGTAGCTGTATTAGGCATCTCTGTACCTTCTTTTATCATGGCGTCATTCCTGCAATATTTCCTGGCAATAAAAATGGGTATCTTTCCTGTAGCACGTTGGGAATCTTTCATGCACAGCGTCCTGCCAGCCATTGCGTTGGCTTCAACACCAATGGCGTTTATCGCGAGGTTAACCCGTTCAAGCATGCTTGAAGTTCTGGCGAATGATTATATTAAGACTGCTAAATCAAAAGGTTTAAGCAGGGGAGTAATTACTGTAAAACATGCAATCCGTAATGCCCTATTACCAGTGGTAACATATATGGGGCCATTAACTGCAGGTATATTAACAGGAAGCTTCGTAATTGAAAGAATTTTCGGGATTCCTGGACTTGGTGCACACTTTGTAACTAGTATCAACAATCGTGACTATACGGTAATTATGGGTGTAACCGTTTTCTACAGTATTCTGTTGCTTGTATCTATTCTCCTTGTTGACATTGCATACGGAATCATCGACCCACGCATCAAACTTGCCGGCGGGAAGAAAGGAGAGTAATTATGCAGATTTCGAAAGATAAATTTAAGATAGTCGGGACACAGCTCGGCGAAGCTGAGAAAATTTCAAAACCAAGTCTTTCATTTTGGAAAGATGTATTTATCCGATTTCGAAAAAACAAGCTTGCCCTGTTTGGATTAGTATTATTAGCTCTGCTGATCTTCATGGCAATCTTTGGACCATATATGACTCCATATGATTATGCATCAAATGATCTTGGAAATAAAAATCAGCCACCTTCATCAGAACACTGGTTTGGTACGGATGATCTTGGCCGCGATATGTTTGCCCGTACTTGGGAAGGTGCAAGAATTTCTATTTTCATTGGAGTTGCTGCAGCAGTAATTGATTTGATTATTGGTGTACTTTGGGGCGGTATTGCCGGTTATAAAGGCGGACGCACAGATGAAGGTATGATGCGCTTTGCCGATATTTTATATGGTGTACCTTATCTATTATTAGTAATCTTGTTAATGGTTGTACTTGGGCAGGGATTGTCGACTATGATTATTGCCATGTCCATCACTGGGTGGATCAATATGTCGCGTATCGTCCGTGGACAGGTGTTATCTCTTAAAAATCAGGAATATGTCCTGGCTGCCAAAACGCTTGGTGCCAATACAAGCAGGATTATGGGTAAACACTTAATTCCAAATTCAATGGGACCTATTTTAGTCACAATGACTCTTACAATCCCTTCGGCCATTTTTACAGAAGCATTCCTAAGCTTTATTGGTCTGGGATTAACACCGCCGATTGCGAGCTGGGGAACGATGGCTAATGATGGACTTGCGGCTATGCGTTACTACCCATGGCGCTTATTCTTCCCTGCAATATTTATCTGCTTAACGATCTTTGCATTTAACGTGGTTGGCGACGGTTTGCGTGATGCTCTAGATCCTAGAATGCGTAAATAAGGAGTGAGAACATGGAAAAATTGCTTGAAGTTAAAAATTTAGAAGTCTCATTCCAAACATATGGAGGTACAGTAAAAGCAGTCCGCGGAGTCAGCTTTGACCTTCATAAGGGAGAGACGCTAGCGATTGTTGGCGAATCTGGGTCAGGAAAAAGTGTTACTTCCCAGTCTATTATGAAGCTAATACCTATGCCGCCGGGCCGTATTACTGGCGGACAGATTCTGTTGAGTGGTGACGACATCGTCCCAAAAACAGAAAAACAAATGGAAAAGATCCGTGGTAAAGAAATCAGTATGATCTTCCAGGATCCAATGACTTCATTAAATCCAACAATGAGAGTTGGAACACAGATAATGGAAGTGCTGATTAAACATCAGAATATGTCTAAGTCTGATGCCAAAAACAGAGCAATTGAATTACTGAGACTTGTAGGTATTCCGATACCTGAGAAAAGGGTAGATCAATATCCTCATGAATTTTCCGGAGGTATGAGGCAGCGTGCGATGATTGCGATTGCTCTTGCAGCCAATCCCAAACTGCTTATCGCGGATGAGCCGACAACAGCACTTGATGTTACCATTCAGGCGCAAATCCTGGAGCTTATGAAAGATCTGCAAAATAAAATGGATACGTCCATTATCTTTATCACACATGATCTGGGTGTCGTTGCAAATGTTGCTGACAGAGTAGCGGTAATGTATGCCGGGCAGATTGTTGAAATGGGTACAGTAGATGAAATTTTCTATGATCCCCGTCATCCTTATACATGGGGATTGCTTGCATCCATGCCAAGTTTAGAAAACGATGAGAAAGCCGATTTAGCTGCAATTCCAGGAACACCACCGGATCTGACAAATCCTCCAAAAGGAGACGCATTTGCTCCCAGAAATAAATATGCACTTGCAATTGACTTTGAAGAAGAGCCGCCAATGTTCCAAATCTCAGAAACACATTATGCCAAAACATGGCTTCTTCACCCGGATGCACCAAAGGTTGAGCCGCCAGAAGCAGTTAAAAAACGTATGCGCCAGCTATCCTCCACTTTTGATAAGCCTGTATTAGTGAAGGAGGGGAAATAATAATGGCGGAAAAGTTACTTGAGATTAAGAACTTAAAGCAGCATTTTAACGTTGGCCGTCCGAATATGGTAAAAGCAGTTGACGGGATTACTTTTGATATTTACAAGGGAGAGACCCTAGGATTAGTTGGTGAGTCTGGCTGCGGTAAATCAACTACTGGACGGACTATAATCAGATTATACGATGCAACCGATGGGCAGGTGCTTTTTGAAGGTGAAGATGTTCACGGCAAAAAATCTGCAAAAGAACTGAAAAAGTTTAATCGGAAAATGCAAATGATATTCCAGGATCCTTATGCTTCTTTAAACCCGCGTATGACAGTTGCTGATATTATTGCTGAAGGAATCGATATTCATGGTTTGGCAAAAAGCAAAAAAGAACGTATGGAAAGGGTTTACGAACTTTTGGACACTGTCGGTCTGAATAAAGAACATGCTAACCGTTACCCGCATGAATTCTCTGGAGGACAGAGACAGCGTATCGGGATAGCCCGCGCGCTTGCAGTTGACCCTGATTTCATTATTGCCGATGAGCCAATTTCAGCTTTAGACGTTTCCATTCAGGCTCAGGTAGTAAACCTGATGAAAAAGCTGCAGCGTGAAAAAGGATTAACCTACCTGTTTATCGCACATGACCTATCTATGGTTAAATACATCAGCGACCGCATCGGTGTTATGTACTTTGGTAAACTGGTTGAGCTTGCGCCAGCTGAAGACTTATACAATAACCCTATGCACCCTTATACACAATCACTGCTGTCAGCTATTCCGCTTCCAGATCCAGAAACAGAGCGTTCCCGCAGAAGAAAATCTTATGATCCATCAGTTCACAATTACGCTGATGATGAAAAGATGGAAATGCGTGAAATAACTCCTGGTCATTTTGTTTATTGCTCTGAAAAAGAATACAGAGAATTAAAAGCTAAATATGCCAAATAACAAAAAACGATCTCGAATGAGATCGTTTTTTACATCCTGGAAAAGTAAAGGTTAGCTATAAAGGAATTGCCAAGATGTAAATAACCCGATCAAATATTGAGATAGATTGGAAATTTCTCTTTAACACTTTTATTCACTAATGTGTGATTTTCTTTATAATACAACATTTTCCGGAATTTTACTATGAGAATTTTCAATTATTTATATTTTTCCGTCAATTTGGTTTTTTAACCACAATTTTGAGATTTTTTTAATAGAATTGGTTTAAAGAATACTTATAATGATAATTTAGTATAAAGATAGTACTTAATTCTTTGAAAAAAAATTATAATGTAGGTACCAATAGATTGCTAAGAAAAGGGGGCATAACATTTGAACAAGTCAATAAAATTAGCTGCTGCCTTCATGTTAGTATCAGCTTTATCCGTATCAGCCGATTCAGTTGGGGCAAAAGAACATGAAAATCAGGGATTAGGACAAAACCCTCAAAGGGAACATGTTTCCCTTGTTAAAACCCTTCCGGAAAAAGTAAACCGTTTTCAATTTGATTCCGGTTATCATTTTGAATATCCAGATGCTGTAAGGGGTATTTATGTTACCGGACATTCAGCAGGGGGAGCGAAGTTCAATAAATTAATGAAATTGATGGATGACACCGATTTAAATGCGATGGTTATCGATATAAAGGATGATTGGGGCAACCTTACATATGTTCCAGAAGACGATTCATCCTATAATGATATCGGCAAGCCTTACATAAAGGATCCAAAAAACATTTTGAAAGAAATGGAAGAAAAGCAAATTTATCCGATTGCACGGGTTGTCGTTTTCAAGGATTCCGTTCTGGCCAATAAAAAACCTGAATGGTCGTATAAGGAAGGAAATTCTGTATGGAAGAATGGCAGAGGTGAATCCTTTGTGAATCCATTCTTAAAAGAAGTTTGGGATTACAATATTGGAATTGCCATCGAAGCTGCAAAAATGGGATTTCAGGAAATTCAATTTGATTATGTCCGTTTTCCTGAAGGTTTTGAACAGCGTGATACCTCTTTGAAGTACAGTATGGGTGAATATGAAAATCTTAAGATTGAAAATGTACAAAAGCGTGTAAGTGCAGTTACCGACTTTGTCGAGTACGCGAGGAAGCAGCTTGAGCCATATGGTGTAAAGGTCTCGGTTGATATCTTTGGCTACACGGCTACCCTTCCTGAAGCACCTGGAATTGGCCAAAATTTTTCCAAGATCTCAGAACATGTTGATGTAATTTCTTCTATGATTTATCCAAGCCATTGGACATCTTATTTTGGCATAGCAAAGCCAGATCTGGAGCCATATAAGCTTGTTTCTGAATATGCTAAACTTGAGAAAGCGAAGCTGGGAGAATTGGATAGTCCGCCTGTATCAAGACCGTGGCTTCAGGACTTTACAGCCTCTTATTTAGGAGCCGGAAATTATAAGAATTATGGAAAATCAGAGGTGCAAGCTCAAATAAAGGCACTGAACGAACAGGGAATTAAGGAATTCCTTTTATGGAATGCAGGTAATTCATATACACCAAATGTTGATTATACACCATAAAAAGCCAGAAAGAGGCCGTTTATTTGGCCTCCTTCTGGCTTTGTTTATCAAGTCATTAAGTTACATATCATTTGACACTATTTTTGAATGCGGTATCATAGTATAAAGGCATAGGCTACTGCTTTTTCTTTCCGCCTACGCTTTTCCATCCAGTCTGCACCCTGGCAGATTGATCCACGAATTCGGATTTATTTTTACCGCCAAATACTTTTTCTCCAATACCATTAGTCAGTACACCTAATAAGGCAGTAAATCCAATTATGAGCAGAGCAACAATTGTTAAATCAGTTATGTAGCCAACCATGATAAATCCCCATCTTTCTTTTCACAGTTCCCTGTGATTAGTGTGTGAACATCCCTAATCTTATTTTATTCGAAATTTTCAAGTATTAAAAGGGGAAATTCCACGAATACTTAATCTGAATAGAAATATTAGCAGTCTAAGTATAATAGTAAGTGGAAAGGAAAGCTGGGAGCTTATCATGCTGGAATAAATATTCAAGCACTGCAGACAATAGGTTGTTTGTGGGCAAAAAAGGAGAAGATCCATGCATTGGTATGAAAAATTGAATCAATATTTCCCGATTGAAGAAATGAAATCAAGAGAACATATGGAAACCTTATTGAAGGAACGGTCAGACATTTATCATAAAGATGAAGGTCCACATCATGTACTTATGTATGTTGAACTGGATAACTTTGTGTTTATTGATTATCTGTTTGTTTCGAAGGAATCCAGAGGACAGGGACTTGGCCATAAATTACTTCAAAAACTAAAAAACAAAGGCAAACCGATCATATTGGAAGTTGAGCCGGTTGATTACGAAGACACTGATACTGAGAAGAGGCTCAAGTTCTATAAGAGAGAAGGGTTTGAGCACGCACAATCAATTGGTTACAGCCGCCGTTCTCTTGCGACTAATGAGATCAATACTATGGAAATTCTTTATTGGTCCCCTGAGAATCAAAGTGAAGAAATGATTTATGAGGCCATGAAGAAAACATATGAAATGATTCACACTTATAAGGATTCACATTTTTATGGGAAGTCATATCAGCCAGTAGATGAGGTTCTGACTTATGAAGAGAATAAAAGCGGGACAGATGTATTAGAGGATTTATAAGAATTTGGAAAAACACAGCCATTTATGTAAATGGCTGTGTTTTCATTTTCATTAATTAATTGAGAAAATATTCATAAGCATAATGGTTTATTTGAAATTAACTGGGGTATATATATAATAATTTAATATGAACATTAATGTAATCATATATATATTTCCCTTAGGCTTGGGCCTAAGAAACTTTATGGAAGCAATTATAACAAAAAATATATATAAAAATGAAACTTTTTGCTTGTTCATTCGTCTTATTAAGTAGATTTTAATTCTTAATCTATTTGTTTAATGAATGTTTAATACTTTTATCATATTTATAAAAAGTTATACCAAATAGAAACTGTTTAGTGTATAATTAATAATATAAATTCCTTGATTAAAGTTATTTTAATCTAGAAGAATCTAGAAATAGTTGATTAAACAAATATAATCTCTGATAGTTTCATATATGTCTAAATTTAAGGAGTGTGAATTTGTAAAATGGTCACATTATACACTTCACCAAGTTGTACATCCTGCAGGAAAGCTAAATCATGGTTGGAAGAGCATGAAATTGCTTATAAAGAACGAAATATCTTTTCTGAACCGCTCTCGATTGATGAAATTAAGGAAATTCTTCGAATGACTGAAGATGGGACAGATGAAATCATTTCAACTCGCTCAAAGACATTTCAAAAGCTTGATGTAAACCTTGAATCAATGCCTCTCCAAGATTTATTTGAGCTAATCAAGGAAAACCCGGGGCTGCTCCGCCGTCCAATTATTCTTGATGAAAAACGTTTGCAGGTTGGATATAATGAGGACGAAATAAGACGTTTCCTTCCAAGAAAAGTCCGTACTTACCAGTTGCGTGAAGCGCAGCGTATGGTTAATTAACCAGTGCATTATTAATACTTAAAATTAAGAGGCCTTCTTTCTGTTAACAGAAGAAGGTCTTTTTGTCCATTATATGAAAAAGAAAAAGGAAAATGGACATAATAAGAGAATATTTAGTAAAGCCAATGAGATAAGATGTACCAACTGTGACAAGATAGGCATTTAACGGTTTTTTTAAACATATGACTTTTTAATTCCCTTTATGCTCAATTTGTCATAAAATAAAAGTACAAGGTACAAAATACATTTTACCTTAATTAATCGGGGATTAACCAAATGATATACGGGTAAATGGATAACACATGACTGCTGGGGGTATTTAGTCCCTTCAATCATAGCCAGAAGGGAGAGTTGCTGCATGGAAATCGAACGTATTAATGATCATACCGTTAAATTTTATATTTCTTATCTTGATATAGAAGAAAGAGGCTTTGACCGTGAAGAGATTTGGTACAATCGTGAACGGAGTGAGGAACTCTTTTGGGAAATGATGGATGAAGTCCATCAAGAGGAAGAATTTCTTGTTGAAGGCCCTTTATGGATCCAGGTTCAAGCATTGGATAAGGGGTTGGAGGTTCTTGTGACAAAAGCTCAGCTATCAAAGGATGGTCAAAAGTTTGAGCTTCCTGTCCCGGATGAAAAAGTGAAAGATTTGCCTGTGGATGAACAAATAGAGGAAATGCTTGATCATCATTTCCGTAAATCAGATGCAAATGACAGCGGATATGAGGGTGACCTTGAGTTCCTATTATCATTTAGAG
This sequence comes from Cytobacillus sp. GQ23, assembly GCF_059758675.1. Taxonomy (NCBI): domain Bacteria; kingdom Bacillati; phylum Bacillota; class Bacilli; order Caryophanales; family Bacillaceae; genus Cytobacillus; species Cytobacillus sp. GQ23. Next base: position 94,100 of record NZ_JCAXER010000014.1, on the reverse strand, counting down.
ATTTTGAAGACATTATTTCGTTATCAAAGCGGTCAATTCTTGATTCCATTACCACAAAGCTATATTCCTTTGAAGGGAAGTATTATTTATTCGCAGAGTTCCCTGAGGAGCTTTTTGAAGAGGATGACATAGATAACATGCTGAGCATTCTTCTTGAATACGGGCACGAAACAAGTACAACAATTCACCGTGTAATGGAATATGGTAAATTGATCATTGAAAACGATGTTTTTGAAAATCTTAGAAAACACTTTAAATAGTAAAGGAAAGTCGATTTCATTTTTGGAATCGGCTTTTTTGTATGCGGACTGTACATAGCAGCTATAAGAAAAACTGAGAGAATACCTCAGATAAAAAAGGAATTTAACCATAACTGATAGAACAATAAGGAGGAAAGGAGATGATCATTTGTTAGTTGCCTCAACAGAGAAAGGGGTGCGAATAAGCCTAGCAGGTTCACACAGTACCCAGGATTTACAGCATTTCAGGGAATCACACACCTTTTTCTGCCCGGAATGCAAAGAGAAAGTAATTATGAAAATCGGAATAAAGAGAATTCCGCATTTCAGCCACAGAAAGGGTTCTGAATGTCCGGAAAGGTATGAAAGGGAATCAGAATATCATATTTCAGGAAAGGTGTTATTGTTTCAGTGGCTGGAGAAAAAAGGTTTAAATCCAATTTTAGAACCATACTATCCGGAAATTTCACAAAGACCGGATATTGCTGTCCGTTATGAAGGTGTACAATATGCTCTTGAATATCAATGTTCCAGTATTTCGGAGGAGTTATTTATAAAGCGGACAGAAGCTTACTTTCAGGCAGGTATCGTTCCAATTTGGATACTCGCAGGAAAAAGCATTAAGCGGATTGGCAAAACAAAAATTTCTTTGTCTGGTTTTCAGTACCTGTTCCTTCGTCAAGCACCTTCAGGGCATTGGGTAATTCCCTCTTTTTGCCCCATTACAAAGTCTTTCATCAATATCCACCATATCCAGCCCCTCACTGTCAGAAATGCCTGGGCGCATTATGATGTAAAACCTATTTTCAAAGCAGAAACAGATATATTATTTGCCCCATATTTTAATAAAGATATAAATATACAGGAGTGGAAAAGGGAAGTCCGGAAAATTAAGAATTCCCTTTCTCGAAATAATGGTTCTGTTAAAAATAATTTTCTTCAGGATTTATACTCCCGCTCAATTGCTCCAGCGTTCCTCCCGCCTGAGATTGGCCTTCCTGTTCATCATTCTGTATTTATCGAAACCTCACCAGTACAGTGGCAGAGTTATTTGTTTTTGGATATAGTCTGCAAAGAAAGGCCGTTCTCACTTCTGCAAATGATTTCTGCCTTTCGCAATAGGGTAAAGAATAACGATATAAAAATCAGGTCAATCCCATTGGTTCAAAAAGGCTCCGAAATCATGGCAATAAGTGAATACCTTAATGTTCTTATTAGCTTAAACATTGTTAAGCATACAGGAAAAGGTTTGTATGAAAAAACCGCATTAAGCATTGATCCTGATTATTTCTCCCGTATTATCCAAATAGAGGAGGATTTTTACAAAGGCATCACTCAAAGGATTTTACTGGGTCATAAATGAAAAAGATGAAATTAACATAAAATAATCAAAGACTTCCACTTTTGTACTTTAAAAAAGCAGGAATTTTTTTCTTCAAAGAGAAGATAGTGTAATGGGATTTATGAATGGAGGATGATTGTATGGCTAATGAAACAGCTGTTAAGAAACTGCCGGCAAGAAGTGAGATTTCACCTGAAGATACCTGGCGTTTGGAGGATATTTTCCCTTCTGATGATGAGTGGAACAAGGAATATAGTGAGGTGCAGAAACTGATTCCTGATGCAGGAAAGTATCAGGGCAGGCTCGGGGAAAGTGCTGAAACATTATATACAGCGCTTCAGTTCCAGGATCATTTACTTTCGCGCCTTGGGAAGCTTTATACATATGCCCATATGCGTTATGACCAGGATACAACTAATTCATTTTATCAGGGAATGGATGATAAGATTAAAAACTTGTATTCTGAAGCTGCAAGTGCACTTGCCTATATTGTTCCTGAGCTGCTTGCTGAAGATGAAAAGAAGATTGAACGCTTTTTAACGGAAAAAAATGAGCTCCAATTATATAAACATTCACTTGAAGAAATTAATCTTCAAAGGCCTCATGTTTTATCCGCTGAACAGGAATCTTTGCTTGCACAAGCTTCCGAGGTGCTTGGGGCTTCCAGTAACACATTTGGCATGCTGAATAATGCTGATTTGGAGTTTCCATCCATTAAAGATGAAAATGGAGAAGAGGTAGAAATTACTCATGGACGATTCATCCGTTTTCTCGAAAGTGATGATCAGCGTGTCAGACAGGATGCTTTCAAGGCAGTTTATAAGACTTATGGAAAGTTTCGCAATACATTTGCAAGCACATTAAGCGGAAACGTAAAAAAAGATAATTTCAATGCAAAGATCCGGAATTATGATTCGGCGCGCCATGCTGCCCTTTCCGCTAACAATATCCCTGAAAGTGTCTATGAAAATCTGGTTAATACCGTAAACGATAATCTGCATTTGCTGCATCGCTATGTCAAACTCCGCAAGAAGGTTCTTGGGGTTAAGGAGCTTCATATGTATGATCTTTATACTCCTTTAGTGAAGGAAGTTAAAATGGAGATCCCATATAATGAGGCAAAGGATCTGATTTTAAAAGGATTGAAGCCACTAGGCGATGACTATTTAAATATTCTAAAAGAAGGTTTTGAAAATAGGTGGGTGGATGTTCATGAGAATAAGGGCAAAAGAAGCGGTGCTTATTCTTCAGGTACATATGGCACCAACCCTTATATACTTATGAACTGGCAGGACAATGTGAACAACTTATTTACTCTGGCTCATGAATTTGGGCATTCTGTTCACAGCTATTACACAAGAAAATGTCAGCCATATCCTTATGGAAACTACTCAATTTTTGTTGCAGAGGTTGCCTCCACTTGTAATGAAGCCCTCTTAAATGATTATTTGCTAAAAACAATTGATGATGATAAGAAGCGGCTGTATCTCCTGAATCATTATCTTGAAGGCTTTAGAGGGACAGTTTTCCGCCAGACTATGTTTGCAGAGTTTGAACATCTCATTCATCAAAAGGCGCAAAACAATGAAGCTTTGACAGCGGATTCATTAACAAAAGAGTATTATGAACTTAATAAGAAGTATTTTGGGGAAGAAGACATCATAATTGATGAGGAAATCGGACTGGAATGGTCCAGAATCCCGCATTTCTACTATAATTATTATGTTTATCAATATGCTACAGGTTTCAGTGCTGCTACTGCATTAAGTAAGCAGATTCTTCAGGAAGGGCAGCCTGCAGTTGACAGATACATTGAATTTCTGAAATCCGGCAGCTCAGATTACCCTATTGAAGTCCTAAAGAAAGCTGGAGTTGATATGACGAGCAGCAAGCCGATTGAAGATGCCTGTAAAGTATTTGAAGAAAAACTTAATGAAATGGAAAGCTTGCTTTCTTAATGTAAAGGTGCCGGGCTAAATTGCCCGGCACCTTTTGTGATGGTTCAAAACCCTTTAAATCTCCTTCGGTCATTCAAATATAAACATAAGATCAGGATTGAAATAAATAGTATAGGTGAAGTAATGAAAAGGGGAATAAGCTTCATCAAGCCAAGAATATTTAAAATAAAGGAGAGCAAGATGAGCATCAGCATTAGAAATACAGGCAGCTTTTTCATATTGCAGCCTCCTCTTTGAGCCGCTTTATTTCTATTTTATGCGGTTGTCCAGAGTGTCATGACTTGATTTTGACAATATTGTGAATAAAAACACAAACTTATTGCTCTGTTCTTTTACCTCATGATATAGTACAGATGTTAAGTTGATCACATGCAAACATTTACCCCTTTTGTTTGGATGTGAGAATTTCTCCCATCCCCTTTGTTCGTAAAAAATAACCCCGAGAGAACCGTGCGAAAACTGCATGGTTTTTTCATGAAAAAAATAAAGCTGTGCAGCATGCACAGCTTTGATTAGCCTGAATATCTCCAGAAATTACCATATTTTGCAGGTACATATTCAGCGATTTGCTTAAGCTGAAGCTTTTTCATTTCCTTGTTCACTTCGCTGTCGGTCATATTGTATACGACAGCGATCTCCTTGCTGGCCACCAGCTTGAAATATTGTAAAAAATATTCCAGGGGGGGGAGAGGAGCACGTTCAGGTTTAGCAGGCAGCATTTCTTCCAAAATCTGTTCATATATTTCATAGGGATAATACCCTGTTACTTTGATGCCTTCATCTTCTATATTTTCATTGAAAAAGACGAGAGTGGGTATTTCTTGAACATCCATTTCAGAAGTTATTTTTAAATCGCATTGGAATGCTTTAGCTGCACTATCTGAGTGAATATCAGAAATAAATTCTACAACGTCAAGACCGACTTCCTTAGCACAATCCTTTAAAACTTCAAAATTTGACACATTCTGCTTTTCAAGAAATAAAACCTCCTGAAGCTTGCGCAAAAATTTGATGCCAGCTTTTCTCCCTTGTAATTCAGCCGCTTTAATGGCAACTGAAGCCAGATGAGGTGAAGAAATTGGATTTTCGAACCAAAGGTTTCCATCACATGACATTCCAGATCGGCTTGCTGTCTTTTCCCACAATTCAGCAATGTTTTCGTAGTTTTGTCTTTTCCCCATATTTAAAGTTGCAAGCCTGCCGCTTAATACATGCTTTATTGAAAAGTATCGGCCATATTCAATCAGGAGCTTTTTTAAGATTGGCTCCAGAGCCCAGCATTCAGGGCAAAGGGGGTCAACAAACATATAGACTTCTATGGGCTTTTTTTCACTGCCGTAGCAATGGGGTGATGTAAACTTGATTTCATTGGATTCTGGCATATTCACGGGTTATCACCTTTCACGCCGGCCTCAGGTGTATTGATCATATGCTGGGCAGTGAGCACAAGTCTGGAAAAAAAGTCTTCCCTCAATTGTCCATCGAGCCCGATCTCATCCATTGCTTCATTCATACATAAGAGCCAGGCCTTTGCCCGGGTTTCTGTTATAGGAAAAGGCATGTGCCGCGCACGGAGCATCGGATGTCCATGTTCTGATGTATATAATGGCGGCCCCCCTAAATACTGGGTCATAAATTGTTTTTGCTTTCTCGCTGTCTCTGTCAGGTCTTCTGGAAAAATAGGAACGAGATCAGGATGTTGTCCTACGCGCAGGTAAAAAGCGTCAATTAGCTGGTGAAGCTTTTCCTCACCGATAGCGTCGAAGGGAGTGTGCATTTTCTCGGCCATATTTAAAACTCCTTTTATGAGTTATCATTTGTAAAAATGTTTAATGTTAATTGCTGTGATCTCTTTATATTTTATCAATGAGGGGTTTATATCTCAAACAAATAGCTTACTTTCCGCTTTTACGTCTCCATCGCCAGCTTATTTATATAGTATGGATTAAGCCTGTCCTGTCAATCCGGAACATCTGCTGAAAAGGTACATGAAAAAACCGCCCAATAAGTCGGGCGGCAATAGATAGCTTAAGCCATAAACGATGTGGTAACTTTCTTTATGTAATTTAGGGTTTCTTTAAAAGGAGGGACCCCGCCGTATTTATCTACATTTCCCGGTCCGGCATTATAGGCTGCCAATGCCAGTTCTACATTATCCCCATATCTGTCCATCATTTGCCTTAAATATTTGACTCCTGCAAAAATATTCTCTGCAGGATCGAAGATATTTTTAACTCCAAGCCCCCTGGCTGTTTCGGGCATCAGCTGCATTAAGCCGGATGCACCTGCATGACTGACTGCATTCGGATTAAAGTTTGATTCCTGCTTAATGACTGACTTAATCAGGTTAACAGGTACATGAAACATTTCTGATGCTTTTTGAATAAGATCATCAAACTCACTTTTTGAGGATTCTGCGAACTTGGTTAGTTTAACAGGCGGGAGAGTGGCTGCCGAAAGAGAATCAGTTTGTAAAGCGATAATAAAAGGCTCCAAGGATGCAACTGCTCCAAGTCCGCCTGTGATTTGATTGGATGAACCGTTATTTTCCGAAACTAACCCTGAAAGCAGCTCATGAAACAGAGGGTTAGAATTGTTCGTTTGATTAGAGCTATTGAACCCCTGCAATGCCTGCAGCTCCATCATTAGTTTTAGCTGTTCTATGTTCATTGTATTGCTCCTTGGCAAAAGTCTGCTTTTATTAAGCCTTTTGCTGTCTGTATTTTTCGGTGTAAAACCTCTTAATTTTATTTTCGGTCTTTCTGACGGGAATGTTAAGCTGCTGAAGCAAATTATCGAAAGTCGATTTGCCTTCAACCCGATTATCCACTTCAAATTCAAGCTCATAATCTTCCTTATCTAAATAGAGGCTGTGGTCAAGAACAGCCAATCCTTTTTTATATTCCCTTTCAGCGCGTCTTGTGGTGAGAGTACCAAAGTATTGAAGTTTATCTGTCTTGATGCCAAGCTCTTCTACGGATTGTTTTAATTGTTCAACGGGAATGTTACCTGTCTGAATCATCATGGCAGCTTCAGACTCCGTAAGATTTTCATTGGTTTCCAGTAACCCATCAGGGTGGGGCTGTTTTAGTGTCAATTCAAATGAGCCACTTTTTTGCCTGATCCTTAATGCACTTCCCATTTTTTTTAATAAAAAATCAGGTGTATCGAAATAATGGTTCTCCTGTTCGATAAAATCTTCATTTCTTAATTTAAAAAAATTCTTTAAAGCAGTAAATTCATCTCTTGTGATCAAATTTTTAAATTCAATTTCAATATTTTTATTAGACAAGCCTGTACACCTCAGCAATAAGTAATTACCTGTATTATCTCCTTATTCCGTCTGGACATCAATCCTTTGAATATCTTTTTAGGCTTGTGATAAATTCATTCAGGAGAGTGGCTTACTGCCGCTGTAAAAAATGCAGCAGGGGTTTTACTGTCTATAAAAACTGCGATAGAATAAGTTATGACAATGGAGGTAGAAAAAATGAAACAGAAACTTACAGTTGTAAATGCAGAATGGATTGAAAATGAATTAATATTAGGAATAGAAACTGGAAAAGTCTCAGGGCTGACAGCCATGCAGCAAATATTGGCTGATTCCGACAATCTTTCATTTATTTACATAGCAGAGCAAAATGATGATTATACATATATTTCTCTTCCGGAAACAGTCTGGCCGGAATTAAAGAAGGCGCTTGATGGCCAGCTGCGGGTTTACGCTGCTGACAGTAATCATGATCGCATAGAGCTTTTAGGGTTTCATGAAGAATTAGGGGATTTATTAGAAAATATCCGTGGGAACAGCAATTACGGAAATGAAATGGTCGAAAAAGCAGAGAATGTATTCCAGCTGAATGTTTAAGCGGCTTAATACTTGGCTATAGAGATAGGCTATGTATTTAACATAGAGAATATTGTTGATCTTCATGAACAAATAAGTGCCTGCCCAGCAGGTGCAGTAGGGTTGCTGTTTTTTTATTTCGGATATTTGGTGGTGTTGCAGGTGAAACATTGGGACTTATTTTTGGCGCCATATAAACAGGCGGTTGAAGAGCTTAAAATAAAGCTAAAAGGCATGAGAAGCCAATTTGAAATGGATTCTTCCCATTCTCCGATTGAATTTGTTACCGGGAGGGTAAAGCCTATTGCCAGCATTTTAGATAAGGCAAATCAAAAAGGCATACCACTCGACAGATTGGAATCGGAAATGCAGGATATAGCCGGTGTAAGAATGATGTGCCAGTTTGTTGATGATATTAAAAAAGTGGTTGAATTATTAAGACAAAGAAATGATTTTGAAATAGTTGAAGAAAGAGACTATATATCTCATAAAAAAGCAAGCGGTTACCGGTCTTACCATGTCGTGATCCGGTATCCTGTTCAGACAATCAAAGGAGAGAAGAAAATCCTTGCCGAGATACAGATCCGGACGCTTGCCATGAATTTCTGGGCCACGGTTGAACACTCCCTGAATTACAAATATAAGGGCCAATTCCCTGAAGATATTAAGATGAGGCTTCAGCGGGCGGCAGAAGCTGCTTTCAGGCTTGATGAAGAAATGTCTCTTATTCGCGGTGAAATACAGGATGCCCAGGCATTCTTTACAAGAAAAAAGGAAAAGCAGCAAAAGGGAGAAAACTAACAGTATAAAAAGAGGAGCTTGGATAAGATGAAATTTGCCATTACCTCAAAAGGAGATTCAAAATCAAATACACTCATGCACAAAATGAGAACCTATTTATTGGACTTCGAGCTTACATATGATGAAGAAGAGCCTGATATAGTCATATCGGTAGGCGGGGATGGCACTTTACTCTATGCCTTTCACCGATACAGCAGCCGCTTGGACAAGACCGCGTTTGTAGGCATACACACAGGTCACCTTGGCTTTTATGCTGACTGGGTGCCGGAGGAAATCGAAAAGCTTGTCATTGCAATTGCCAAAACCCCTTATCAGGTGATTGAATATCCGCTCCTGGAAGTGATTATCCGCTACCAGCATGGCGGGAAAGAAACCCGTTATCTTGCATTAAATGAATCTACGGTCAAGGCGGTAGAGGGTACCTTAGTTATGGATGTGGAAATACGCGGCCAGCATTTTGAGCGGTTCCGCGGAGATGGCCTGTGCGTTTCCACACCATCAGGAAGTACAGCTTATAATAAGGCGCTGGGAGGGGCTATTCTGCACCCTTCCTTGCCTGCCATCCAGCTGGCTGAAATGGCTTCCATCAATAATAAGGTTTTCCGAACAGTGGGCTCCCCGCTTGTATTACCGGCCCATCATACATGCATGCTGAAGCCTGTGAATGAACCGGATTTTCAGATTACGATTGATCATTTGACGCTTCTTCATAAAGATGTAAAGTCAATACAATTCAGAGTGGCAGATGAGAAGATCCGTTTTGCCAGGTTCAGGCCATTTCCATTTTGGAAAAGGGTCCACGATTCTTTTGTTGCTGATTGAAGAAAGGTCACCAGCTGACAGAACAGGAGCCATAGCTCATGGAGCGTTTTGTATTACATTGGAAAATTACAGCCCGTCAGGCGGGCTTGTTAATCAGAGACTTTTTAAAAGACAATCATATTTCGAAAACTGCACTGACAGATATAAAATTCGCAGGCGGCTTCATTCGAGTGAATAGTCAGGAAGTCAATGTCCGATATGTGTTAAAGGAGGGGGATGACCTTCAGGTTGGATTCCCTGAAGAAGTTCCGAGTGAAGGCATGAAGGGGGAAAACTTGCCCCTGGATATTCGCTATGAAGATGATTATCTTCTTGTGGTAAATAAACCGGCAGGTGTGAGTTCCATTCCTTCCCGAGAACATCCTTCAGGAAGTCTGGCCAATGGGCTGATTGGATATTATCAGCGGATCGGCTTAAAGTCTGCAGCCCATATTGTGACACGTCTTGATAGAGATACATCTGGCCTGGTTCTGATTGCCAAACACAGGCATGTACATCATTTGTTCAGCTGGCAGCAGCGCTCACGAAAAATTCATCGCTTGTATGAAGCAATTGCAGAGAGTTCAATATGCCAGGATAAAGGAACAATAGAGCAGCCGATTGCCAGAAAAAAAGACAGTATAATTGAGCGGGAAGTCAGTGCGGAAGGCCAATATGCATGTACACATTATCAGGTCATCAGCCGGCATAATGAATTTACGCATGTAAAACTGAAACTTGATACCGGCAGAACTCATCAGATAAGAGTGCATTTGGCCTGGCTTGGTTACCCTCTTGCGGGTGACGAATTATATGGTGGAACAAGACTTTTCATCAAGAGGCAGGCACTGCACTGCTGCAGTCTTTCCTTCGAACATCCCTTCCTGGACAAAACCCTTGAATTTGAACAACAGCTTCCTGGAGACATGAATTGCCTTTTATAAAATGCCGGCCTTTGCCGGCCTTTTTTAGTTATACCTTTCTGAATTTCTCTTCCACATAAGGCATGCGGGACTGGACAGATTGAAATTGCATTTCCGGATATCTAAGCGCGGTTAATTTATTGCCAAATACAGCACCAGTATCAATATTATAAGTGTTATTTACTATCCTAACTTCCTTAATGGGAGTATGGCCGTAGACGATTACGGAGTCACCCATATATTCCTTCGCCCAATCCCGTCTTACAGGTGTGCCGTCAGGATTTTCTTCTCCTGTAATATCACCATACAGTACAAAGGTTTTTACTTTTGACGAGTGTTTCCCAATATAGCTTTCTTTAATTCCAGCATGGGCGAATACCAACTTGCCGTTATCGAGTACATGATATAAAGGTGCGTTTTCATATAGCTCCATAAATTTTTGTCTGACTTCCTCCTGTGAGCGGGAAGACAGCTTTTCATATTCAGCGACAGTCGTTTCAAGTCCGTGTGTAATTTGTACTTTATTTCCTAAAAAGAAGCGGTAGAGCTTATTGCAATGATTGCCTGGGACATAGTAACCCAAGTTGTTTACTGCAAGGTTATATACTGCTTCAATGACTGCAAGCGACTCCGGGCCTCTGTCAGTCAGGTCTCCCACAAAGGCCAGTTTTCTGCCGCTTGGATGGACAGGAAATCCTTTTTTCCAGCTATAGTCCAGTTTTAATGTAAGCTCTTTAAATTCAGCAAAGCAGCCATGGATATCACCGATAATATCTAGTCTCATTTTTAATGCTCCTTTAAAGTTCTACTGTTATCATATCTATTTTCATAATATTTATCATATCGCATTATTTTTCAAGCAGGATATAAAGCTTTAACGATTTTAAAGTTCAAGAATGGGGAAATTAAATTTACAAAATGCTCAGAGACGACAAAAAAACAAAGTTTTGCTAGTATAGGGAAGTACATTTTCCTGTTATCCAACAGAGTATGGATGGCTAATGGAATGAGAGGAGGTTAATTAATTGGAAGGTCATACAGAGGAAAAATCAGCTTCCCACATCAATGCCAGTCTTTTAATCCAATCTTTACAAAATGAAGAAATTGATACCTTCAGGAATGAATTTCTTGATATGCACCCATATGATCAGGCTTCATTTTTTAAAGATCTGGATGAGGATATTCGTGCAAAAATTTATCTTTATCTATCTCCTGAAGAAATGGCAGCACTTTTTGAAAATCTGGAGATTGAAGAAGAAGATTATAAAGACGTACTTGCTGAGATGAGCCCCCATTATGCAGCAGATATGCTTTCAGAAATGTATGCCGATGATGCGGTTGATGTTTTAAATGAACTTGATAAAGATCAGGTTGTCAGCTATTTAACAATTATGGATGATGAATCGGCAAAAGAAATTAAGGATTTGCTTCATTACGAAGAATATACAGCAGGAAGTATTATGACAACAGAGTTTGTTTCACTTTCAGCCAATCAGACTGTTCGTTCTGCTATGTATATCTTAAAGAATGAAGCGCCAAGGGCAGAAACCATTTATTATGTATACGTTGTGAATGACGAAAAAAAGCTTATAGGCGTCATTTCATTAAGGGACTTAATAGTAAGTGACGATGATGTGATGATTTCGGAAATAACAAATGACAGAGTCGTTTCGGTTTCAGTGGGAGAAGATCAGGAAGAAGTTGCGAGAAAAATTAAGGACTATAACTTTCTGGCTGTTCCGGTTGTAGATTTTCAAAACCATTTGCTGGGCATTATCACCGTTGATGATGTCATGGATGTTATGGAAGAAGAAGCATCCGATGACTACTCTAAATTGGCTGCTGTTTCGGATATGGATCATATTGACCGGAATCCAATTTCCGCTGCGCGTAAACGGTTGCCCTGGCTTATCATCCTGCTGTTTTTGGGTATGTTAACTGCAAGCCTGATCGGCAGGTTTGAGGGCACTTTGAATAAGGTGGCCATACTGGCTGTATTCATTCCTCTTATTGCCGGGATGGCTGGTAATACCGGAACTCAGGCATTAGCTGTTGCTGTAAGGGGAATTGCGACAGGAGACCTGGAGAAAGAAAATAAATGGAAACTGGTGATTAGAGAAGCCGGTACTGGATTCATTAATGGAAGCATTTGCGGTATCCTGGTTACTTTCATTGTGTACTTCTGGAAAGGGAACTTCTTTCTGGGGATTTTAGTTGGCATTTCAATTTTGTTTACATTAATCGTAGCGACCCTTGCCGGTGCGCTGATTCCTTTATTAATGCACAGGATGAAAATAGATCCGGCAGTAGCGTCAGGTCCATTTATTACTACCATCAACGATCTAATCAGTATTTTAATTTATTTTGGAATGGCGACATTATTTATGAGCTATTTAACAGGCTAAGGGGGTTATATTATGGAACATGGGGCATCGGTAGCATCGCTTGTCATCGTTATTCTAGCTGCTTTTATAACACCGATAATACTGCACCGTCTAAAGGTTAGTTTTATTCCCGTAGTGGTTGCTGAGATTCTTATTGGTTTAGTTATTGGTAAAAGCGGCTTTGATATTGTCCATGAGGATATGTGGCTGGAAACTCTCTCGACACTGGGATTTATATTTTTAATGTTCCTGAGCGGACTGGAGATTGACTTTACAGCTTTCTCTTCGGCAAAGAAGAGAGAAAAGCTTCCCAACGGTAAACTGGAACCAAATTCATTTGCGGTGTCATCAATTATTTTTGCAGGGATATTTTTTGTTTCATTAGGGCTTTCTTATTTATTTGTCTGGGCAGGATTTATTGATAATGCCTTTTTAATGACTTTAATTATTTCAACCATATCTCTGGGAGTCGTGGTTCCGACACTCAAGGAAGCACATTTAATGAAAACAGTCATTGGCCAAATTATTCTATTAATCGCGGTTATTGCGGATTTGGCTACAATGATTCTTCTGGCTGTATTTGTTTCCTTAAATGATAAAGGGGGAGGAAATACATGGCTGCTTCTCATTTTATTTGGAGTAGGCGTATTGCTATACTTCCTGGGCAGAAGGTTTAAGAACCTTAATTTCCTAGAAGCGATGTCGACAGGGACTGTTCAGATTGGAACAAGAGCAGTATTTGCACTAATTATTTTCCTTGTGGCATTATCAGAAACAGTCGGGGCAGAGAATATATTAGGTGCATTCCTTGCCGGGGTTCTCGTGTCGCTGCTTGCTCCAAATCAGGAAATGATCCATAAGCTTGATTCTTTCGGATACGGCTTTCTTATCCCGATTTTCTTTGTAATGGTTGGGGTAGAGCTGGACGTATGGACTTTGTTTGGAGATCCGAAGATGCTTATGCTTATCCCATTGCTTCTGATTGCTCTTCTGCTGTCAAAGCTGATCCCGATTTATATTCTAAAGAAATGGTATGACATCAAAACAGTATTTGCCTCAGGCTTTCTGTTAACGTCAACTCTTTCTCTTGTTATTGCAGCAGCAACAATAGGTGAAAGAATGGGTGTTATTACTGCAGAAATGAGCGGTACATTGATCCTAGTTGCTGTCATCACAAGTATATTCACACCTGTTGTCTTTAAAAAGCTATTCCCTCAGGAAGCTGCCGAGGAGAAGAAGCTTAAAGTGGCATTTATTGGTGCTAACCAAATGACAATGCCGATCTATAATGAGCTTAAGTCATCCCTTTACGAGCCAGCTTTATATCATAAGAAGCAGGAAAAGGCGGAAAAGCAGATAGCTGACTCTCTGTTTGATATTATAGAAGTTGATGAATTTGTTATGGAACATTTTGAAGGCACAGAGGTTTTTGATTCGGATATTGTTGTCATCTCCACAGGGGATGAAGAGACCAATGCTACACTTTCCATTGCTTTTAAAGATATGGGAGTGGAACGGGTCATTTGCCGAATGGAAAGCCCTGATATGGAAGAAACGCTTCGGGAACATGACATTGAATTGTTTTCAACTATTCTTTCATCGAAGGCGCTCCTTCGTGCATTAATCGAGTCACCTAGTGTGGTGAACATCTTAACGAACCAGGAGACAGCTTTATATGAAATCCGATTAAAGAATGAGCAGTTCGAAGGCATGATGCTTCGGAGATTTCCGTTTACAGGGGATGTTATATTCGTCCGGATATTCAGGGGGAAAGATTCCATTGTTCCGCACGGAGATACTGAACTTCATGTAAATGACCGCTTGATTGTTACGGGATCTAAGGAATATGTTGATGAATTAAAACGGGAACTCGAATTTTGTGAATGGTGTTAGAATCTGATTGCATATTCTTGCCGAAAAAACCCTACGATAACAATAGGATTTTTTCGGCTTTTCTTTTGAGCAGAATTGATGTACAATTAGCACTAGGTACTAATAACATGTAACAATAAATCAGGAGGATATATTATGACTCTTTCTTTAAATGGAAAAACATTCGTCGTAATGGGTGTAGCTAATAAAAGAAGCATTGCATGGGGAATTGCCAAATCCCTTCATGATGCTGGTGCGCGTTTAATCTTTACATATGCGGGCGAAAGACTGGAGAAAAGTGTACGTGAATTGGCTGAATCATTGGAGGATGCCCAATCATTGGTTCTTCCGTGTGATGTAACAAGCGATGAAGACATAGCGAAGTGTTTCAGCACAATTAAGGAGGAAGCCGGTGTAATTCATGGCATTGCCCATTGCATCGCCTTTGCCCATAAGGAAGAACTTCAGGGAGAATATATGAACACAACAAGAGATGGATTCCTGCTGGCTCATAATATCAGTTCTTATTCCCTGACGGCCATTGCAAAGGAAGCCAGGGGACTAATGACAGAAGGCGGAAGCATTGTGACTCTCACATACCTAGGCGGTGAAAAGGTTGTGAAAAATTATAATGTTATGGGTGTAGCAAAAGCCTCCCTTGATGCAAGCGTTAAATATTTGGCTAATGACCTTGGAAAGGATGGGATTAGGGTTAATTCTATTTCAGCCGGCCCAATCAGGACCCTTTCTGCTAAAGGCATAAGCGAATTTAATACGATCCTGAAGGAAATTGAGGAAAAAGCTCCGCTTCGCAAAACCACAACGCCTGAAGAAGTTGGAGATACTGCTCTGTTCTTATTCAGCAGCCTGTCCAGAGGAATAACGGGTGAAAATATTCATGTAGATTCCGGTTATCATATCCTTTAATGAAATTGTCCGCTCCAATGTGAGCGGGCTTTTTTATTTTCCTTAGAAACGAAAGCCCATTATCTGCATACATATAATACGACGAAACATTAAGATAGCGGAGGTGGCAAAAAGTGACGGAGAAGAGAGAAAGGGAGCCGTTATTCTATATACAGCAGCCGAATTTTCAAATTCCTGAAAACAGGATGCAAACAATCTATTCCAGCAGAAAAGCAGAGCAGGAATGCAAACAGAAACAAAATTCCAATTTATTGGAATTGGCTGGTCCTAAAGAGGAACAAAAAGTACCTCAAGAAGTAATTGAAAATACTGCAGAGCGAGCAGATGTGCAGGGAGCTATTGAAGAGTTTGAATCGGGGAGAGAAGAGAAAAAAGGTGTATCCTTTGCCTTTACGGCAGAAAAAAGAAAACCATCTTTTAATCGGGTAAAAAGGTTTAAGGAAATGGACACACTTGAACGCCTGGATTACTTAATTGATTTCCCAAAACAGCTTCCGCCCATACCATGCATATTTGAAACCGAGGAAAAGGCGATAAGAGGCTTTCTGATTTCAAAGAATGATGAATGGATCGAGGTCAAGTTATTTGATGACAGGGTTGAAAAATTAAATGTTCTATCCTTAAAGGCAGTCAAAATGATCGGCCTGAGAAGGTAGATTTGAATACGAAAGCAGGCAGGCAAAAAAATAGCCAGCCGAATGTTCGGCTGGCCTCGTTTAATTAGTCTTCGCAAATATCAAGGTCAACATCTGCAATACATTGAACTGCGCAGAAGCAAGTTAAGTCAACTGTTACACAGTCATCTGTACTGCGGAAGTAGTCAACTTCGCAAACCTTTTTCAAGTCGATGCAGCAGTCTTCAACAAGGTTTACTGTTTTATCAGGGCCAGATATTCTGTTAACTGGCTCAAGAACGCGAAGCACTGCACAGCAGTTATCAAAGACTTCTTCTACTCTAAAGAAGATTGATACACAAGCACAGTCATTTCCTGTAAAGAAAGCATGGAATGGTGACCCGTCCGCAGTTTTTAATGTGAATACGCGTGTATCTGGACGCTTATGGCGCTTTCTGCCAGAGGGAGATATAGTTCCAAGCGGCTCCAGGAAACAGTTTGAAGGGCATTCGCACACATCTTCTGCGTTATCTTGAATATCTTTTATAGCACGAAGTACTTCACATACACAGCTTTTGCCTTTGAAGTCGTCTTTTTTTCCACAACCCATTTTTGTTTTCCTCCTTGTTTGTTTCTTGTGGTCTACACTACTAACATATTGCCGAAGTGCCCTATGGGTTACGGACAAACGCCTTGTTTTTTCAAAAAATAGGCTATTTTTTAATAATTGAGGTGAAAAAAATGGACATAACACCTATGGAGCTGCTTATATTGGCTCTTGCGTCCTTTAGGCTGACCAGACTGATTGTGTATGATAAAATTACAGGATTTTTGCGCAGGCCTTTTCTAAAAGAAGTGGAAGAGACAAATGAAAACGGAGAAATAGAAGTTTATTGGGTAGTAAGAGAAGGAAGAGTCAGGAGCTTTTTTGGAGAGCTATTAAGCTGTTATTGGTGTACTGGTGTGTGGAGTGCCATATTTTTATATGCTTCCTATTACTTGTATGCAGCTTTTGCGGCTCCGGTGCTGGTTATTTTAGCGGTTGCAGGCCTTGCTGCCATTATAGAAACTTTTGTGCAAAAGCTGATTGATTAGCATATCTATTTATATTTTATGTGGGCATTTGTTTTACACAAGCTCCTGAGGCTCAGCATAAATTAATTTGAGGAAAATTACTGGTAATGGAGGGCCTCATCGATGTTAAATAAGCATAATAATCAGCCATCGGAAAAATCAGAGCCGGTCACCAAGAAAAAGAAAAAGAAAAAGGGATGCGGCTGCGGAAAAAAACGATAATATACTTGAAGCCGGTTTTTCCGGCTTTTTTTATTTGCTCTTTTTTGGGAAAAATAGGATGGATATTATTGTTCATAAAACCAAAACATTTCGAGACAATATAATTAAAGACTCTACATAGGAAGGGACTATTATGAAACAGAAACTGTTATTGTTTATTGTATTTTCAATGGTCTTATTGCCAGGCTGCAGCGGGGATGGAGAGGTAACGGAAAGTGACCTTGCACTCCTCAAAACGACTAATCCTCCTGCTGTATTAATTGATAAAAATACAAAAAAAAATTTGGATCTAGTCCAAAAAATTGAGCATGACGTGGAAAAAATGAAAGAACTTTATGATGTTGCAGTAGTTAAAAGCAATGGAGATACACTAGTTGCTTACAAAGTTAAGCACTTGCAGCGATTCCACATGAAGAAAATTGAGAAAGAGATGACAAAAATGCTTGAAGAAAAATACCCGGATGAAAACTTCATTGTTTCTAGCGATTATAAAATCTTTATAGAAGCAGTAGAACTTCAGGAAAAAATGAAAGATCCAAACTTTACAGATAAAAAAGCAAAAAAGAAACTTGATAAAATCATTAAACTTAAAAATGAAATGACATAGAAGGGAACATGGGTATGAGTAATAAGGCAAATAAAACACCGGAACAGATGAAATATGAGAAACTTGAGCAAAAACATGAGCTTAAACGCCCGGTACTGAAAAATTGCATCCATGCTTTCTGGGTGGGCGGGCTCATCTGTGTTGTTGGACAGGCAATAACGTATTTTTATATCTATTTCTTTAATTTCACCGAACAGACAGCCGGAAATCCAACTGTTGCTACCATGATTTTTATTTCTATGCTGCTGACAGGCTTTGGCGTATATGACCGTTTAGGCCAGTTTGCCGGTGCTGGCAGCGCGGTTCCTGTAACAGGTTTCGGAAATGCTGTGATTTCAGCTGCTATCGAGCATCGAACGGAAGGTTTTGTACTGGGTGTAGGCGGGAACATGTTTAAACTCGCTGGATCAGTTATTCTTTTTGGAGTCTTTGCGGCTTTTGTGGTAGCCCTGATAAAAACGCTATTAATTATATGGGGGGTTATTTAATGCTTAAGGGAAAACAATCCTGGGTCTTTCAAAATCTCCCGGTAATTGCAGCATCCGGTGTTTCAGGCGGGCCTTTTGAGGCAAATGGCAATTTATCGGAGGATTTTGATGTTCTCCATGATGACTTATGGATGGGCGAAGATTCTTATGAGAAAGCACACAGGGTCCTCTTGGAAGAAGCGGGACAAACGGCCTTAAATAAAGCAAATGTTCAAAAGGAAGATGTTCATTTTTATATTGCTGGAGATTTAATTAATCAGATAACTCCCTCTAGTTTAAGTGCAAGAACGATTCAAATCCCTTATTTTGGCGTTTTTGGAGCGTGTTCAACTTCAATGGAAGGACTTGCTCTTGCATCCTTTATTGTCAATTACGGAGGGGCTGATTACGTTTTAACAGGAGCTTCGAGCCATAATGCTGCTGTTGAAAAGCAATTTAGGTACCCGACAGAGTACGGAGGCCAAAAGCCTCCTACAGCCCAATGGACAGTAACTGGTGCAGGTGCTGCTCTGATATCCGCGAAAGCAGCTGGTCCCAATTTGCCGGTTACCACATCTGCTACAATTGGCAAAGTAATTGACATGGGTCTGACAGACCCTTTTAATATGGGAGGGGCCATGGCGCCAGCTGCAGCAGATACCATTACGGCACACTTCAAAGATATGCAGCTCGATCCATCACATTACGATCTGATTGTTACAGGAGATCTAGGAAGAATTGGCCAGGAAACTACCTATGAGCTGCTCTTAAATAATGGCCTGAAAATAGATAGAGAGAAATTTAAAGATTGCGGATTAATGATATATAAAGAAGATCAGCCGGTCCAATCTGGAGGGAGTGGTGCAGGGTGCTCAGCTGCTGTTCTTTACGGGCATCTTTTGAATCAAATGAAGCAGGGGGCTTACAGAAGAATCCTTGTGGTCGCTACAGGTGCGCTATTATCGCCTTTGACATTCCAGCAGAGTGAAAGTATTCCCTGCATTGCCCATGCTGTTTCTATAGAAATGACTTAGAGGAGGAATTTGTATGCTGCCTATGTTTTTTTGGGCGTTTGTAATTGGAGGCTTATTCTGTGTATTTGGCCAAATATTGTTTGATGTTTTTAAGCTGACCCCAGGCCATACACTAAGTCTTCTAGTAGTAATAGGAGCTGTTCTGGATGGTGTGGGGCTTTATGAGCCACTTGCGGACTTTGCCGGAGCTGGCGCGACCATACCGATAACCAGCTTTGGCAATTCCCTTGTCCATGGAGCCCTTCAGGAGGCTGACCAGCATGGACTTGTCGGCGTCTTGACCGGAATGTTCGAAGTAACGAGCTCCGGTATCTCAGCAGCAATTATTTTCGGCTTTATTGGTGCATTAATTTTCAAGCCAAAAGGCTAAATCATACAGGGAATTCTCTAAACTAATATGAACAAGCCCCTTATCCAATCCGAATGAATAAACTAAGCCTTTCTTGGGAGCTTGCCCATACACCATGCTTCTCTATCTCATATTGTGTAAGGAGAAATTGAAGTGAGGTGAGAGGCATGGGCTATGGCTATGGAGGCTGCGGATATGGCGGGGGCTATGGTAATACGTTTGTTTTAATCGTCGTCCTATTCATTTTACTAATTATTGTCGGAGCAAGTTTCTACAACTAAATTGTAAAGAGCTGACTCAGAACCGGCAGCAGGTTTTGTGTCGGCTTTTTTGCATATCATGTACATAAATGACACGTTTTCCGCCCACCTTCATAAGATATAAAGGAGTAAATGAAGGAGCGTGATTGAGCAGGATGGATAACAACTTTTTTAAGAACCTCGAAAAGAAAACAGGTGTTAATATGAAGGATGTATTTGAACTGGCCGGCTCATTGCAGAATGCAAATTTCAAAGATGAAAAAACAGTAAGAAATGTAATCAAGAGAGTTTCGCAAATTGCAAATAAACCTGTTTCAAAAGATATGGAAGATAAGATTGTAAAATCCATCGTTGCTGATGGAAAACAGCTTGATTTCAATACAATTTCCCAGATGATGAATAAAAAATAACAGAAGGGCCTGGCCGGGTAAAAGCCAGGTCTTCTGTTTATTTTTTCCCTTTGCTCCTGCTGCTTCTTGTGATGGGGGCAAGAAACCTTGATGAATAAGCCTTCCGTCCACGCCTTTTTTCTGGCACGGATATATACAAGTCCTTTTTGGCCCTTGTTACGGCAACATACATTAACCTTCGTTCTTCCTCAAGCGGCGCCGACTCTCCAGAACGGTAAGCTTCCAGCGCATGATCATGCGGCAGGTTTCCTTCTACTGCACCAGCCACATATACCACATTATATTCCAGCCCTTTTGCACGGTGGATAGTGCTCAGTGTAACGGCATTATCATTATTTCTATTCAGGCGCTTAATCTCCTTGTTCATGGCTCTCATATGTTCAGTATGCTCCAGAAATTCTTTAAGAGACTGGAAATTACGGGCAGCGACCTTCAAATCTTTTATATCATCAGAGCCTTTATCCATTTTATTTCCTTCATTGCCCCGTTTTTTTAAAAAGTCCTGGAATCCCAATTCTTTTTCAACCGTTTCAATAGCGGCAATGGGACAATGACCTGAGATTGATCTAATAACAGGGATCGCTTTTTTTAATTTGCTTTCCTGAAAAGCAAAGCCTGTTTTAATAAACTTCAGGCTTTCAAGCAGTGAGCAATCCTGTAAGATACTTTCTGCTTTAATATCCTGAAGGACGGATTGCTTAACAAACAGAGATGGAAGCGCATCTTTTAAGCTATTCTGGTCCTCCTCATTTAACGATAGCTTTAGAAAAGCAAGCATGCTTCGAACAATAAAACGGTCATAAAATGATTCGGCATCATGATCTAACTTGAAAGGAAGGCTGGAGTTGGCCAGCCGCTCGAAAATGGCTCTGCTCCCGGTATGAGTACGGAATAAAACTGCAAAATCCCTCGGCTCATACCCTTCTTCAATTTTTTCCTGGATATCAGTCAGGATCATTGTAGCTTCTTCCTCCTCGTCATATGGAAAAAAGAGGAATGGATGCTGTCCACCGGAAAATTGAGCATTCATGCTCTTGGGACGCCTATATTTATTCTGAGAAATAATTTGATTTGCTGCTGAAACAATCTCATGAGCAGAGCGATAGTTCTGGCTTAATGTTATTACCTTAGCGCTAGGGAAGTCTTTTTCGAAATCTAAAAGATATTGGGGATCACTTCCCCTGAAGGCATAAATCGATTGATCATCGTCCCCAACTGCACAAACATTTTTTGTTTTGTCAGACAGCATTTTCATAAGCTCATATTGAACATTATTAATATCCTGGAACTCGTCAATTAGGAAATAATGAAAGCGATTTTGATATTGTTCCAAAACCCTAGGTTCGTTCAGAAAAAGGGCATGGCAGCTAGTGAGCATATCATCAAAATCAAATATTTCTCTTTTTCTTTTTATTTGTTCATACCTTTGATAAAGAATAGCTGCTTGTTCCTCCCATTCATTCTTTGGGTGAACTTTTCCAGGTGTGATAAGGGAATTTTTCCAAAAGCTGATTTGCTGGAGGGCAAGGTCAAAGGCAAATTCCTTTTCATCGAGCTTTAAGTCTCTGCTGGATTCTTTAATAATCTGTTCCCGCTGCCATTCTTTATTAAGGAGCTTGCCAGATGCCCATTTTTCCGGATTGTGGAAAGAAAGTATCCGATAAAATAAGCTGTGAAAAGTGCCTGAAACGATTTGCCTGACCTTTCGGGCGTCCATTCCGGGATATTGGGTAAGGCGCTCCTTCATTTCAGCTGCAGCCTTAGCTGTAAAGGTAACAAGCATAATTGACTTAGGATCGATATTTTTCTCGCGAAGCATGAATGCAGTTCGTGTTGTCAGCACACGGGTTTTGCCGCTGCCTGCACCTGCCAGAACAAGCAATGGCCCATCCAGGTGAGACACTGCCGCTGCCTGCTGCTGATCCAAAAAGACCCCTGCTTCTGAAAGAGACTTTAGGTATTCATCAGGAAAATTGGGACTGTCAGTGCCTTCCTGGATATAGGGGGGGATATTTTTTACTTGCTGGGCCTTTTTAAAGGCTGAATGGGCTTCAATCACTTCAGCTGTAGCTATTGATCTTGATACAGGGATTTTAAATCCGTTTCTTTCTATATATTCTGCAGTCTCAGTCATGACTGGTTCCGGGTCAAGATGCATATCTTTGCACGTATTGCTGTTTTTCTGAATATGATAAAAATGAGGTTCATCAAGAATTCCCAAATACAAACGGACAGCAGCGCCACAATCAGGGCAGTACAGCTTTCCTTTTTTTCCTTCTTCATAAATATGCTGAAAACTTTCTCTGTTCAATTGTTCCAGATTCACAGTTTTATTATGCAGCTTTGCTGTTTTCATTAAAAATACCCCATTATATATAAATTGCCGAGTTTAACAATATGACTTTTCTTTTTAAATAGCTTTTTTCGTATCGTTTGTTGCTATTTGTATTATATTTACTGAGTTGATTGTGGCAGGTGTGCGAGATCCTCGAAAATGCATGCGCATTTTCTTCGTGCGGTGTGTACTTAATGAAGCTTATCCAACGTCCTGCGGAAGTTGTGGGACAGGTGAGACCGCGCAGACGCATAGCATCGAGGAGGCTCACCGCCTGCCCAGGGAACGCTTGAGCATCCCTTCGCGCAATCAACGGGCACCATTGATAAGCGGAAATCAACAATTTATACGAAAAGAGCCTTTTAGATATAAGCCAAACTTAATCATAACAAACCGATTGAGGATTCTAAAGTGCTTTTCTGTTTAAAAATTCATGGAAACGGGTACATAAAATCCAATACAATTTCGTATCCTCTTAATAATTAGATAAAATACATAATCGAAAGGGGAGTTTTAATGGGCTACATTCTACCGGTAACTTCATATCAATATAAACAGTATGCAGAAAGAAAGAATAGCACAAAGTATGACCCATTTCGGTTCGTTCCAGTTGCCAGGATATCCGCACAATCTAATCCAAAAGCTTTCCATCAAGCACTTCCCCTGGATGTACAAAGAAGGTTTCCTAAATCAAATACTCAAGAACAGGCTGAAAAAACGCGGACTGATGGGAAAAAAGCAGACGATATATATGGAGACCTGACAGGAAAAGGTCGGTTTATTAGTGAATGTATATGAAAAAGGAGGGGCTTA
The DNA here is from genome assembly GCF_059758675.1 of Cytobacillus sp. GQ23. NCBI lineage: Bacteria > Bacillati > Bacillota > Bacilli > Caryophanales > Bacillaceae > Cytobacillus > Cytobacillus sp. GQ23. The sequence goes on along the minus strand of NZ_JCAXER010000014.1, from coordinate 70,821 downwards.
GTACGTTTGCACGTGCAAAGCCTCTCCTTTTTTCCATTCGGCGTACAAAACATCTTTGATACCGTTCGCTCCGAATTTTTTTATTTCATTCTTTAGGATTGTTTCGTCCCAATTAATGCTTTTAAGATTATCCCAAACCACCTCTCCATCTAAAATTAATGTTACAGACAGTTCAGGATTATTTAGTGGAAGATTTAAATCTTGAATGGTTGGTGTCGAGTAGAGCGCTTTTTTTAAAGCGCTGATTGTTCCATCTGTTTCCAGAATGGCATATTCACATTCCCTTATTGAAAAAACATCCTTTGCCCGGAGGAGGTGCTGCAGCTGATTGATATCAAGGTGATTTTTCTTCAGTTCTTCAAAAATAATTTTCCCTTTTTTTATTACTATTGAAGGTTCACCCTCAAGTAGCTTGCGTGCCCGTTTAAATTTCTGGGTAAGCGTTTCTGTTGCGTAAATGAGGGTACCCCATACTGTAACAGCAAAGAAAATCTCGGGAATTCCAGTCTCCTGATCGTACAGAGCATTGCCAACGAGCTCACCTAATACGATGGCGGAGATAAAATCAAAAGGAGTAATCTGTGTGATCTGGGTTTTGCCCAGGAGTTTCGCCATTATAAATAAGAAAAAATAGCCTATCACAAGTACACTGAGGATATGTAAATATTCCATTCAAACCACTCCTTAGAATGCTATATCCTGAATAGTGTTTGCAGAAAGTCCCTAAATTATTGCATGTAAGTTTTAAGTGCTTCTAACAATTCGGCCTGAGATTAGGCATTTAAAAAAGCTCCTGCCATCAGGGCAGGAGCTTGTCCGCTATATCGTCTTCTTCATTGTACGGTGGGGGATTCCTGCATCCATAAATTCTTCTGAGATTACCTGGTAGCCCAGCTTTTCATAAAAAGGAATGGCTTGGGTCTGGGCATTTAACTTTAAAGCAGGCAGTCCTTGTTTCCTGGCAAGTTCTTCAATTTTATCCATAATTGCTTTTCCGGATCCACTTTTGCGGTGCTCCTTCAATACACAAATTCTTTCTACTTTGCCATTGCCGTCAACGGTGCGAAACCTTCCGGCACCTGCGGGAATACCCTTATTATATAGTACAAAATGGACTGCTTCGTCCTCGAATTGATCGATCTCTTCTTCCAGGGGAACATTTTGCTCGCCGACAAAAACTTGTTTCCTTATTGAGAAGGCATCTTGCATTTCTTGTTCTGATGATACCACCTTAACTTCCATTACACTATTCCTTTCCTAGCCTGAATGTTTCATAAACGGTCCAAGATCCGTTTTCCAGCTGATACAGAAGATGAAAACGATCTACAATCTCCTCGTGATTTACAGGCTGCATTCTTAAGCTCCCATATACATCTGAATGCTCATCATTGGAGAGTTTTTGCCCAATGGTAATATGGGGAACAAAATTATACTCAGGTGTTTCTCCGCTAATATGATCATTCAGTTCTACATGTAACTCTTCGAGCTGGGATGAAGGTTCAATTTTGAAATAAATGACATTGTTGACTGGCTGGAATGAGCTGATTTTTGATGCGTTAATTTGAAACGGTTCGTGTTTTTTAGCTATTTCATAAAGTGTTTCTGTCAATTGCTTTATTTCTTCTTCAGTCGCTTCGAAGAGCGATCTTAAAGTTATATGCGGAGAAATTAAAGCATAATGAGGATCATACCGCTTTCTATAAGAATTGGCCAAATCCTGCAGCTTTTTTGACGGGAAAATAACGATGCCGTAATTAGTCTCCATACAACAACCTCCATGTTTCTTAATTTTTTTATAATTGGCAGGTTAAACAATAAATGAAAAACACTTTGTTGAATCATTATAGCAAATTTTCTAAATTCATTATATAATTATACCTTTTTTCATAATAAAAAGCAGTGAGCTTAGGGAATCTTTTTATTGAGGAAGAGTAGTTCTTTTCACTCAATTCTAAGTTAAAACATAAACTTTAACGCTCTTTTTAAATCCGGCTGCCAGTATGTCCAAGTATGATCTCCATCGAATTCCTCATAGAAGTAAGGAAATTGCTTTTGCTTTAACAAATTGGAAAGTTCCCGATTTGGAGTTAGAAAATCTTTCTCATCGCCACCAGTAGTTTTTACAGATGTCTCGCCTTTCCCGATTACATGATAAATATTAAGAAGGTGGGGCTGCGTAAATTCCTCTACTGCTTCTGTAACAGAATTATCAACATAAGGTGATTGAAGAATTAACCTTCCGAATGTATTAGGATATTGAAGGGCTGCCATTAAGGAAACAGTAGCAGCAAGGGAATCTCCCATAAGGGCTCGTCCCATTCCCATTTGATAAGTAGGGAATTCACGGTCAAGGTATGGAACCAGTTCATGTGCAAGAAAACGGATATATGCATTATGCTGTTCACCGTCCGGATGATATTTCTTCCATCTGTCCTTTACGTTTTTATAGGGAACTCCAACAATAATGATATTTTCGATTTCTTTACAATCTAATAATTCATCTGCGACCCGTCCGACTCTTCCCATCTGGAAGTAGTCTTTACCGTCTTGGGCTATAACAACAGTGTATTTATATAAAGGTGAAAAGGAAGCGGGCAAATAAATGAGCAATTCAACTTCTTCACCCAGTTCTTTGCTTTGAATTGTTATATCCTGTATTGATCCTCTAGGGTAATCCATATTGGTCTTATCCTCCGTTTAGTCTTTATGTAAGAGTTTACATGATGATTTTATCATATATATATAGGAATTGCTTTTTACTTGCATTATCATTCATAGACAGAGTGCAATTTAATGGAGTATGTAAATTTCTTTTTTTTAAAAGGTAATTAGGGATCATTTAACAATTCTGATAAGTTTTATGTTAGTATATAATAGAGAATTTTCTAAATATAAAAGGGGGAAACAGGATGAAAAAGAGAAGTATGTTTCTAGCTACAGCTCTGCTGTTAGCACTATCTATGGTTCTTGCAGCCTGCGGCGGCGGAAAAGATGAAGGCGGCGGTGATAAAGAAGGCGGCGCAGACAAGCCTAAGTTCATGAGCATCGTGACTGGTGGAACAGGCGGTACATACTATCCGCTGGGCGGATCATTCGCTGAGATTATTTCTGATGCTACAGGCATTGATACAAATGCTGAAGTTTCAGGTGCATCTGCAGAGAACATGAACACACTGAAAGACGGCAATGCTGAGATTGCTTTCTCTCAAACAGATATTGCGTCATATGCGCAAGAAGGAAAGTTAATGTTTGAAGGTGCAGCTGTGGATAATGTGAGTGCAATCGGCACGCTTTATCCTGAAACGATCCAGATCGTTACTACTGCAAAATCTGGCATTAAATCTGTTGAAGACTTAAAAGGCAAAAAGGTTTCAATCGGAGCACCTGGTTCAGGAACAGCTGCGAATGCAGAACAAATTCTTGAAGTGCATGGAATCAAATTGGATGACATTCAAAAGCAGGATCTTTCTTTTGATGAGTCAACTGCCGGAATCCAGGATGGCAATATTGATGCAGCATTCGTTACAGCAGGAACTCCTACAGGTGCTGTTGAAGGACTTTCTGCAACTGAAGATGTTGTGATCGTTCCGATTGAACAGGATAAAATTGATGCACTAATCGAAAAATATCCTTACTATGTACAGGACGAAGTGCCATCTGGAACATATAAGCTTGCAGAAGCTGCGCCGACAGTGGCAGTGCAGGCAATGCTTGTTGTTTCAAATGACCTTTCAGAGGATGTAGTTTACGATGTTACGAAAGCAATTTTTGAGAACCTTGATAAAGTTACACATGCCAAAGGAAAAATGATTAAGGCTGAAAATGCTGTTAAAGGTACTGGCATTGAACTGCATCCAGGTGCTAAAAAGTACTTTGACGAAAAAGGCTTTAAAGCTGAATAATGTTTCACTAACATAATCAGAGGATGAAATTTGGCCGGCTGTAAAACCTGTTAGGGTTATTGCGCCGGTCAATTAATTTTAATATCAAACAGCGTTGACATGTAAAAACTGTCAATACTTTTTAGGTGGAGTTTCCATGTGTTTTCAAAAGCGGGGGATTAGAAAACTGAGCCTGGTAATCCTTATAGTCATTACCATCGCAATCATTTTTTTCATTCCCATTAAGCAGGCAGTTGTTTTCGAGTATCAAAACAAAGGAAATGTGATTGCTTACTTTCCGCTTAATGAAGGAAGTGTTTTTAAAATAAAGTATACCCATTCCATCCACCTTTCAGATGTTGTAGAAAGCTATACCATAACTGAGGATGGCAATATTAATTTGTTTGAACTCATGTATGAAGACTTTTCGATCGGTATGCCTGAGAATGCTTCAGAAGGAGAGATATTCGAGCAAAAGGATGGCAAATATTATATTAAGAATATGAAAAGGGTACTTCCTTCATTTGATTTAAGACTGGGGAAGGTGAAGGCAAATCACAGGTTAATTTTCAAAGACAAAGAATACGTCCTTTCCAATTATATTGAACCCGGCACATGGGTACGAATTAAGGCAAAAAAAATAAACTTATTCGAAGGTGTGAAAGGAGTGAATATCCTTGGAACATAAAGGGGAAACATTATCTCTCGAGGAACAGCAAAAATTACTTGAAAAATATGATCCTGAGGCAGGTACAAGGAAATTAGGAGGATTATTGGGCTGGATTGTCTTTTTGGGGCTTCTGGCATTTTCTCTGTTCCATTTATATACTGGGGTATTCGGGATGCTTACAGCTCAGCTGCAGCGTTCGATTCATTTAGGTTTTGCTTTGGCCCTAATATTTCTATTATTCCCTGCAAGAAAAAAAGACAGAGGCCGAAATCATAAAGTTGCCTGGTACGACATAATTTTAGCTATACTGGGTGTTGCGGTAGGAGCTTATTGGCCGCTTTTTATTGATGAAATAGTCATGAGGGCAGGGCGTTTGACTGAAATAGATTTTTATGTAGGATTAGCAGCAGTGCTTTTAGTATTGGAAGCGACCAGGCGAGCGGTTGGACTTCCAATAACCATTATTGCTGTTGTTTTTCTTGCCTATGCGATTTTTGGGCCATATATGCCGGCATTTTTGGCGCACCGCGGTCTGGATTTAGAGAGATTGGTGCAGACCATGTTCTTTACAACGGAGGGAATCCTGGGTACTCCTTTAGGTGTATCTGCTACGTTTATATTTTTATTCTTGTTATTTGGATCATTCCTTGTAAAAACCGGGGTAGGGCAGTATTTTAATGATTTGGCTGTTTCTATCGCTGGAAAGAGAACTGGCGGACCGGCGAAGGTTGCCATTTTCTCAAGTGCACTACAGGGAACAATAAGCGGAAGTTCTGTAGCTAACGTAGTAACTTCAGGATCTTTTACCATCCCAATGATGAAAAAGCTTGGCTACAAGAAAGAATTCGCTGGCGCAGTTGAAGCCACTGCATCAACCGGCGGCCAGATAATGCCGCCGATAATGGGTGCTGCTGCATTCCTGATGGTTGAGTTTATTGGCGGCGGTATTACATATTGGGATATTGCTAAGGCTGCTGCAATTCCGGCGCTCCTGTATTTTGCAGGGGTCTGGATCATGACTCACTTCGAAGCAAAGCGTGTAGGCCTTAGAGGTCTGAAAGACGAAGAGATGCCTAACCGTAAAGAAGTAATGAAAAAGATTTATCTGCTGCTGCCTATTTTGGCAGTTATCATCCTGCTTATGAGCGGAATGAGTGTAATACGTGCTGCACTCTGGTCAATTGTCATTACGGTTGCAGTAAGTATGATCAGCAAGGAAACACGTATTGGATTCAGAGATGCTATCGATGCTTTAGTTGATGGTGCACGTACGGCTTTGGGCGTTGCTGCAGCCACAGCTGCAGCAGGTATTATTGTTGGGGTAGTTGTAAAGACAGGTCTTGGATTAAAGATGGCGAATGGCCTTCTTGATCTTTCCGGCGGGCTGTTAATCCCGACTTTGATGCTGACAATGATTGCAGCAATTATCCTTGGAATGGGTTCGCCAACAACAGCAAACTATGTTATTACATCAACAATAGCCGCCCCGGCAATTATTCTACTGGGCGTACCTGATTTATCTGCACACTTATTTGTTTTCTACTTCGGTATTATAGCAGATGTCACACCTCCAGTTGCTCTGGCAGCATTTGCGGCGGCTGGTGTATCCGGTGGAGATCCGATAAAGACTGGAGTAACAGCCTCCAAGCTTGCCATCGGGGCTTTTATTATTCCATATATGTTTGTACTTTCACCGGAGTTATTGATGATTGATACCACCTGGTATTACTTAATCTGGGTAGTATTCACCGCTTTGGCAGGTATGATGGCCATAGGCGCTGGCGTAATAGGCTACTGGCTGCGAAAGCTGAATATTCTTGAAAGACTGCTTGGAATTGCAGGGGGGCTGCTGCTTATTTACCCTGAAGGGGTTTCTGATATTGTAGGTTTAGGTATCTTTATCCTGTTGATTGCATTGCAGGTTTTCATGAAAAAAGATGATCAGGCTAAGCCGCAAACAGCTTAACCTAATAAAAAGGCTAACAGGCTCGAGCCGGGCAGTTCCAAATTTAAAATAATATTATAGCAAAAAGGAAGGATGCTCCTATGAGATCCTTCCTTTTTTCATCTGGTATGGTCTGTCAGGCACCTTGGCCGCTATGGCCGATAGAAAGTGTGGCACTGACGTAATTTTCTTCGCTGCTCGTTAATAGAACAGTAAAGGTACCGGGTTCATCCCCCTCATATACTTCTTCACTGAGGGTTTCTTTTAATAGTTCGCTTTTATACTCAATGATTTCACGGTGGTTATTATCATCTTTAACTCTGTTAACTTCCTCAGCATCTTTCGGAATCCTTTTTTCGATAAATGCAAGAACCTCTTCATTGCTCATTTCTTTTTCCATATCCTCAAATTGCAGTTCAACGTTAACTGCACGATGGGTCTGAAACTCTACCAGCAAACTGTCTCCATTAAAGCGGGCTATTTCCTCGTTGTTTTTATTTTCGCCATAAGCCTCTGTGAAAAGATCTCGAGAGTCTCCTAAGCCAACTTCTTCAGTGATTCTTTTGTTCTCTTTCGATGCTTCCTTCGTTTCTGCCCGCTGTTCTTCAGTAGAAGGGTTGTTTTTGTCTTCCTTCTCTACAATTTGCTCTTCAGTCTGATTACAGCCTGCCAATAAAAGGGAGCCTGCAAACAAAGCAGTAATGAATGATTTTGATTTCATAAAATCCATCCTTTCCAAACCATGCAGAATTTTAGGGTCCAATCCCAGTTAGAGAATATATACCCCAAAGGGAGCTGGATAATCGGGAAGGGGGCATAATAAAAAGGCGTACTTCTTCTGTGAAATACAGCCTTGATGAATATATTGAATTGTCCTTTAGCTGATCTGGCGAGCCTGCTTTTCAGGTAAAATGGACATGATATGATTTAAATTAAAGATTCGCATCTGTTTTCTATATAAACAATAGGCTAAAATCGTGCTGCCTCGAAGTTCTTTGATTAATATTTTTCTTTGCGTAAATGAATTGCGTTTGGAGTGGTAAATGATTTCCACAGGTTTTCTCTCTTCCATAGCTCGATAAAGAATTCCTTTCATAGAGAAATCCCTCCTTACTTTTATTTACATTATAAACGAACGTGTGTTCTTAATCAAGAGAAATACGAAAATTTGTTCGCTTAAAAAAAGACTTCACAAATGAAGTCTTTTAAATAATTTTTAATCCCTTATCTTTTAAGTGATTTAGAAAAGCAGTTCCATATTGTATGGCATAGCCTAAAAAGATGGCTACAATTAATGTACCCAATCCTACAGGGCCGCCTAAGAGAAGGCCAAGGGCTAATGCTAGAAATTCATTAATGATACGAGCTGATTTTATGCTGATATTGAGCCTTTTGGCAGTGGCGATCATTAAACCATCAATTGGGCCGCTGAATAATTGCGGTCGGATATAGATAGATACCCCGAAGCCCAGAAGAATAATACCAGTGAAGAAGGCAAATATCTGATAGGGAAGTTGTGTAACTGTGAAGCCGCTAAAAACAATCTCCATCCAAAAATCAATCCCCAGACTCGCTAATATGGTACCAATGAATGATTTAAACTGCGGTTTTTCCCAGGTCAGTAAGGCATTGAAAAATATAAGGGATGCAGTGACCAGGAATGACCATGTTCCGATGGTCAGACCGAACTGATTAAAAAGTCCAACATAAACAGTGTCCCAGGCACCTGCACCAATATTGGATAAAATGATTAATGAGACACCGAGAGTGAGAATTAAATAACCTGCAATTATTTGAATAAATGTAGTATGTTTTATCATGTTGATCCTCCCTAGTACATATTACAGCATTTAAATAATTCCTCAAGGGGAAGATTACATCCATTAAGTGCCATTTGCATAGAAAAACAGCTCCCGATATAGGGAGCTGTTCAAATATATTTATACCTTAATATCAATTTTTGCATTTTTCTTCAACTCTTCTACATGCTTAACGAGCATTTCCTGCTGTTTTTGCTGTTCGAGATTCTGTTTGATCTGCGGCTTTACTTCTTCCAATTTAGGGGGCTCCTGACCTTCAGCACCACCCTGGCTGGCATATTCTTCATAGAACTTCTGAATATCAGCATCTGTAACTTCTCCAGGCTTAATCTCGCCTTCGATGTATTTCGTATATTTAATATTATTGGCAATTTCCGTCTCTAATGAATCGGGATTAAGGCCAGCCTGTTTCATTGCTGTTTCAAATTCCTTGTCATCTTTGAATTGCCCTTTTGTTTCTTCTAGCTTTTTCTTAATTTCTTCATCTGAAGCTTTATAGCCTTTTTTATCAGCCTCCTGTAGAAGCAGGGTCTGTCCCACTAGACTGTCAAGTGTCTGTTTCTTAATTTCTTCTGCAGCATCTTTGCTAGTAGGATCTTGTCCCATTTGCTGATACATCATTTGTGATGATGTAAGCACGCTGTTATACTCGCGTCCAAGAATTTTCTGGTCATTCACAATGGCAACTGTCTTGTTTTCATCAAGCTTTTGCTTATCCATTTTCTTTTGCATTTCTTCCATTTGCTTTTGCTGGTCCTGCTGATCGGTTTCAGCTGTTTTTGCTTCTTCTTTTTTATCTGCCTTCTTGCTTTCGTCATCAGCTCCACAAGCAGCTAAAACGGCAGATATTAATACTAGTAAAAAGGGGTACATTAGCTTCTTCATTCAAATTCTCCTTCCGTAACCCTGCATAGATTGATTCAACTAAGAAAAGAATCATATAGAGGGCATTATAAAGCATATAATCTTAAAAAGATACCTAAAAGGTACAAATGCTGAATTTGTAAAGGGAATGTAATCTGGTTATAAAGTTACTAACCTGATAGTTTCTGGATGAAATATAGGTATTGACTTTTAGAATAAAAAGAAGTATATTTTATATTGTCCCAAGTAAAGGGGAATATTCATAACGATTCCGTAGCTCAGCTGGGAGAGCGCTACCTTGACAGGGTAGAGGTCGCTGGTTCGAACCCAGTCGGAATCATACTTATAGCGCTTGGCTAATAATGCCAAGCGTTTTTTTATGCGCCTGGGGATCGTCATTGTTGAGCCGGGTTTCCTGTGAGGTTTTAACGAAACATTGGTAGGGAATCAATAAAATATAAAAATTCGCAAAATAATTTTTATTGAAAATCCATGCTATAATCTTATTGTGAAATTACAAGAGTTAGGGGATATTTCTATGTTGAAAGATCTGTTTATAGGCCTTTCCCAAAACGAATTTCTGAATAACGCTGCAAAGAAATATGGTTTGAAATTGGGAGCGCAGAATGTAGTTGCGGGAACAAATTTAGATGAAGCAATTCAGAGTATAAAAGAGCTTAATGCTCATGGCATCTCTTGTACTGTCGATAATCTCGGGGAATTTGTATTTAAAAAAGAAGAGGCGGCAGAGGCGAAAAAACAAATAATAGAAGTAATAGAGGCAATTCATGAAAATCAGGTTGATGCACATATCTCTTTAAAGCCTTCTCAATTAGGCCTTGATATTGACTATTCTTTTTGCCTTGAAAATGTCAGGGAGATAGTCGAGAGAGCAAGCCGCTATGGTATTTTTGTGAATATGGATATGGAAGACTCAAAGCGTCTGCAGCCCTCTTTTGATATTTTGGATGAATTATCCAGAGAATATGATAACTTTGGTACTGTTATCCAGGCATATTTCCGTGCTGCAGAAGAAGACCTTAAAAAGTATCAGAATTTCCGGCTGCGGATTGTAAAAGGTGCTTACAAGGAGCCTGAAGAAATTGCTTATCAGGACAAAAATGACATTGACGCTAACTTCATAAAATTAATAGAGTGGCATCTGCTAAATGGCAAATTTACTTCAATTGCAACACATGACCATAATGTAATTAATCATGTAAAAGATTTTGTAAGGGCTAACAATATCCCAAAAGATAAATTTGAATTCCAAATGCTATATGGCTTCCGCAAGGATATGCAGCTGAAGCTTGCGGGTGAAGGCTATAATTTCTGCACATATGTCCCTTTTGGGCATGACTGGTACGGTTACTTCATGAGGCGCCTGGCAGAACGGCCTCAGAACATAAACCTTGTTGCCAAGCAGGTATTTACTAAGAAAACCAATACTGTGATTGGTGTAGCAGCAGGAGCTTTCCTATTAGGAAGATTGACAAAAAAGAGAAAAAAATAATAAGCAAGAGCCTCCCTTTGTTAGAAATTCAGGGAGGCTTTTTCTTTTCCGAAAGGAATTTCTGATCTTAACTGCGAATCTGATCTTAGCAAATATTTTAGAACCGAAGGATAGGGACGGAAATGGACCTGCAGCTGAAACTTGTTACAGACTTTTTGAGATTATTAATTTGAAACCTGAGGAAGAGCAGGAAAAGAAGTTTCAGATCTTCGAAAGATTTGTCGGATCCAATGCTTTTTTCATTGCTCTTGCTTCAGTTAATGGCTGGACATGCAAAGCAATATATGACAAAGATATTTTAATGGGGTTTGCAACCCATGGACTGGACAGGGACCATAACCGGTATTGTGAGTCTGATGCTTGGACATCAATTCCAGGGTAAAGGATGGTATGCCTGCAATTAAGCTTGTAATTGAGGAAATGAAAGAGATGTATGTATGCGATGAAATCTACCTGTCTGTCATCAAGGAGAATGAGCCTGCTATCCGGGTTTATGAGAAGGTTGGCTTGAGCCGACAGGTGAGATTTTTCAGGCTTTTCACCCAGAACCTATTTACAAATAAAAATTATAGTGGTATCCCTGACTGCATTGTCCGGGATTTTCTTTTGGATTCTTTAAATTTCAACCAAACAAAAATACGCTCCATCTTATGATCAAATCTCCTTCTCACTTCGTATCAAATTTCCTTTTGCGGAGGATTCCGCTGAATAGCAGAATAGCCATTTTTTTATGTTCCATAATTACCTGAATTGGGCAGCGATCATTATAAAGGCATGAATAAGGACGAAAGAGCTGCAGTAATACAGATTGTAATATGATAATTCATAGAAGAATGAATAGAAATGGTAAAACTATTAGTGCTGAGGTATCTGGCAATCAAATAATTCTCCAGGCTTCTTACTTAGATATAACATTAATAATTTGTAATCGATTTTATCTAAATTCTAATTTGTTTGTTGTGCATAAAAATAAATAGATTTTATTAAAAATACAATTATCTATTGCTAAAGAAGTATTTTATCCTTTAAAATTTTCTTAAAGAAGGATTGCCTTCACGAAAATATTGATTTCTAAGCCAAAATAAATAAAATAATTGCGAATAGTAGAAAATTTTCTTGTTTAAGAAGCATTTCGTGCTTTATACTTTGAATAAGAAGTTTTTCCTTCACTATTCATGAGGAGCCGGCATGGATAAGAAAACAATTAGCCAGATGATTAAAGAAAACTATTCAACCCTCTCGCCAGGACAGCGGAAAGCAGCTGAATTTATTATGGAGCATGCTGATGAAGCAGTGTTGTTAACAGCATTTCAAGTTGGAAGAAAGGCAGGTGTCAGTGAGACAACCGTCATTCGGCTTGCGTATGCACTTGGATTCAGCGGTTATTCCCAAATGCAGGAACGTATCAGAAAAGACTGGCTTGCAGGGAAACAACAGGCTGCAGATGAAAATGATTCTTACATAGAAAATGCAGCGCACGAGAACTTGTTTAAGAGAGTCATAGATCAAGAGAGGAAAATACTTCGGCAATTGCTTGATCAGGTTGATGATAATGACCTCTGGAAAGCGATTGATGCATTAATCCAGGCAGACAGGGTTTATATTGGGGGATTTGGAAGTTCTTTTGCAGCCGCATACTGGTTCTACTACACACTTAAACAAATGAGGGGAAATGTTTATATTTCAGACCCTCATGGATTTCTTCCTGAGGATGTGTGTGATTGGACAGATCAGTCAGCAGTTGTCATTTTTTCTTTTCCCCGCTATCGAAAGGAAACTTTAAAGCTTGCATCGTTTGCTGATAGGAAAGGCTCGAGGGTGATTGCCATCACAGACCGGCAGCTTTCGCCAATCGGGCAGATGGCTGCAGTCACACTTACTACTGATGAACTAATGGATACCGGACATCATTCAATTGCTTCGGTTATTAGTCTGCTGGAGGTGCTGATAGCGGGTATCCATGAGCAGGTTCGTGAACGTATCGCTGGAAGACGGAAGGAACTGGAAATTTTATTTGCTGATCAGGAGTTATTTGTTGAATAAAACTGAACAGCAGGGGAGTAAAAATCAAAAAAATAAAAAGGGGCACAACGTATGAGCAGTCTTTCAAAGAAAATCATTCAGCAGGAAGATTCGGCATCGTATACAGCCGGGGACTATATTAAATTTTTAATACCATCTCTTGTTGGGGTTTTACTATTTATGATACCCGTTCAAGGAGAAGATGGGATCACGATCCCGGTTGCATATTTAGCAAATCAAATTAATGGATGGCTGGGAGCTTCTATCCCTGCTACTACTGTTGCTATAATGGCTCTATCAGTAATTGGCTCATTGATAGCAGTAATTTTCAAACCGGCCTTTATATTAAACAGCCCTTATTTGAATAAATTACTCAATGTAAGTAAATTTTGGGTCGCAGCGCGTTTGATGGGAACAGTTTTTGCTATTATTACCTTATTTGAAATAGGTCTGGAGCCAATATATTCAGAGAATACTGGCGCACTCTTAATCTATGATCTAATTCCAATCCTGTTTACAACATTTCTTCTGGCAGGTTTATTACTGCCGCTTCTATTAAATTTTGGCCTGCTCGAATTTTTTGGAGCATTATTGATTAAGGTGATGAGGCCAGTTTTTAAGCTGCCGGGACGTTCCTCTCTAGATTGTCTGGCATCATGGGTAGGTGATGGGACGATTGGAGTCTTGTTAACAACTAAACAATATGAAGAAGGATATTATACAAAACGGGAGGCGGCAGTTGTTGCCACTACCTTCTCGGTTGTTTCCATTACGTTTACGATCGTTATTATTCAATATTTAAATTTAGAACAATATTTTATACATTATTATTTAACAATTATCCTTGCTGGTTTGGTGGCAGCTGTAGTAATGCCGCGGATTCCCCCATTATCCAGAAAAGCTGATACTGCTTATGAAGGGACTGTGATGAAGGAGGAAACCTCCATTCCTGCTCATACTACACCTGTTAAATGGGGATTAAATAATGCAATTAAAAAGGCGCGTACTAATAATAGTGCTGCAGCAGTTGTAAAAGAAGGCTTTGAGAATGTTTTGGACATGTGGATGGGTGTACTGCCAATTGTTATGGCGATTGGGACTGTTGCCCTTGTAATTGCAGAATTCACTCCTGCATTTACGATTCTTGGAAAGCCGTTTGAACCGATCCTGGCTCTCATGCAAATTCCGGAAGCTGCAGATGCGGCCCAGACAATGGTAGTTGGATTTGCTGATATGTTCCTTCCGGCTGTCATTGGGAGCGGCATAGAAAGTGAAATGACAAGATTTGTTATTGCTTGTGTCTCTGTAACACAGCTGGTTTATATGTCTGAAATGGGCGGTCTGCTTTTAGGGTCAAATCTTCCTGTCAGCATTAAGGATTTAATTCTTATTTTCCTTCTTCGCACGATTATTACGCTGCCGATTGTAGCTGTAGTAGCTCATATAATATTTTAAGTAATTAACTCAATTTTATCGGTTTTCCAGGAAAGGGGAAGGTTATGAAGCAAGCGGCATTAACATCACTGGTCATTAAAAACCTTCACACAGTTAAGGACCTTGAAGCGGTATACGAACTTGAAGCAAGAATATGGAGTGTAGAAGAAGCTGTGCCGGTTAATCATACAGTGGCGACGGTAAAAAATGGCGGGTTTGTGTTAGGCGCGTTTATTGGAGAGGAGCTGATTGGTTTTCAATACAGCTTTCCCGGCTTTGACGGCACAAAGGTATATCTTTGCTCCCACAGCCTTGGAATTCATCAGAAGTACCGGGCGTTTGGAATTGGAGAAAAGCTAAAAAATGCTCAAAAACAGACAGCGATTGAAAAAGGTTATGATCTCATTTCCTGGACATACGATCCTCTTGAAACCGTAAATGCCAATCTTAATCTCCATAAGCTCGGTGCTGTATGCACTCATTATATGGAGAATGCTTACGGTGAAATGTCGGACCAGATGAATGCCGGAATACCGTCTGACAGATTTCTGGTGGAGTGGCGAATACAAGACGTGTTTCCCGTGCGCCAAAGACCTGATGAGGTTCTGCCAAGGGCAATAGAAACAGAGGTCGCTGATGGTTTCAGAGTCCCTGTAAGCGTAAATTTGGACTGTAGAAATGAAAAGGTTTACATTCCGGTTCCTGGGAATTTTCAGGATATTAAAAAGCGAGATATTGAATTGGCTTTGAAATGGAGAAAAAGTACGAAAGAAGCGTTTGTTCAGTATCTAAGCAAAGGCTGGATTGCGACAGATCTTATAAAGGACGCAGATGCGAAAAACCAATACTTATATCTCTTGGAAAAGAGATAATGCCGGGAGAATGGGAATATGGAAATTAAAAGCATCGTTTTAAGGCACGTGAAAATGGAGCTGCTGAATCCGTTTACGACAAGTGTCGGAACAGAAGTGGATAAGGACTTTATTCTGGTAGAAGCAAAATCAAAAAGCGGGCAATCAGGATGGTCAGAGTCGGTTTCCATAATGGAGCCCATTTACAATGAAGAAACAGTAAAAACTAATTGGCATATGATGAGTGATCATTTAATACCGATCCTTTTTGCATCAGACATTCGGCACCCTGATGATGTTTCAGAGGCTTTCAGGCCAATCAGGGGAAATTTTAATGCCAAGGCAGCGCTGGAGTGTGCTGTCTGGGACCTTTATGCCAGGGAGAAAGGGGTCTCGCTCTCAAAAGCTCTGGGCGGAGAAAAGGAAAAAATAGAAGTTGGCGTTAGTGTCGGTATACAGGAGTCGGAAATAAAAATGCTTAAGCAAATTGAAGGATATCTAAACGATGGCTTTAAGCGGATTAAAGTAAAAATTAAACCAGGGTGGGATGTGCAAATCTTAAAATCAATCCGTCGCCAGTTTCCTGATATTAAGCTTATGGCTGATGCTAATTGCGCCTATACGCTTAATGATATTGGCCACCTTCAGAAGATGGACGATTTTAATCTAATGATGATTGAACAGCCTTTGGATCATGACGATATTATCGATCATGCCAAGCTTCAAAGTCATTTGGAAACACCAATTTGCCTTGATGAAAGCATACATACATTTGAGGATGCCAGAAAGGCGATTGAGCTTGGAAGCTGCAGAATCATAAATTTGAAAATTGGCCGGGTTGGCGGGCTTACAGAGTCAAGGAAAATTCATGACCTTTGCAGAAATCATAACGTTCCGATGTGGTGTGGAGGAATGCTTGAAGCTGGAATAGGTCGTGCGCACAATATTGCCATTACTTCACTATCTAATTTTACGCTTCCTGGTGATACAGCCCCGTCTTCCCATTATTGGAAAGAAGATATAATTGAACCTGAAGTCACTATGGAAAATGGTTTTATTTTAGTGCCGCAGGGGCCGGGAATAGGGTATGAGCCTGATCGTTCTAAAATTGAGGATGTAACATTATATAGCCGGACTTTCTCAAAATCATAAAATAAGCCATGCTGCGCCAGAGGGAACTCTGGCGTTTTTATTTTGGGATTTGCATCTTGATTCCCTATTTTACCTATATTGTGACACATATCACCGAGGGTTTGTCCGGGTTTTGATAAACTGAATGTAACTTTCTAAATTTTGCGATACAAAGGGGTGTGTAGTATGAAGGTGAAGCGGCTGGCGTTCTTAACAATTATCCTTACCTATATTTTAATTGTATTTGGCGGGTATGTGGCATCTTCGGAATCTGGCATGGGGTGCGGGCCGGAATGGCCTTTATGCAATGGGCTTATGATTCCGGTATTAGAAGGAGATACCTTAATTGAATTTGCTCACAGAATTGTAGGTGCAGTACTTGCAATAATGACAGCTGTATTATACCTTAGCATTCAAAAATCAAACCAGGAACGGGAACTTGGCGGTGTTTCTAAGGCGCTGATGCTTCTTTTAATAATTCAAATTTTACTTGGAGCAGCTGTGGTTTGGTTAGACTTGCCGGCTATCATTGTGTCTGTTCACCTTCTGGTTGCAATGGCTTTTCTTGCTTTGCTAATCTGGATATGGAGACGTGCTGGTGAACAGACATCTCGGACTAAAACAAGAAACGACCAGAGTATTCGAAACAAATTTAAAATCCTGCTTGTGTTGCTCCTTCTTACTTTATTTCTTGGTGCTTATATTAAGCACCAAACATTCGGATTAGCGTGCAGTTGGCTGGAATGTGCATATGGCATTTTGCCAGAAACCTATCCCGAAATGATACAGACCGGACACAGGCTGCTTGCGGGGATTTTGGCCTTTTATATATTTATTCTTACATATATTTCAATAAAGAGTAAATGGGAGGCTGGATTGCAGAATCGGCTTATGGCTGCATCCGTACTGGTCTTAAGTCAAATTATTGTCGGAGTATTGACGATTATCAGTTATATTGAAATATCCTGGGCTGTTCTCCATCTTGCTTTTGGAACTGCCTTATTTGCAATTATTTGTGAGGCGTGGGTGTTTGCCTCCTCTTTCGGCAGGATCTGCAGACAAGGGGAAAAAAGCAACAATCATTATTATGGATGATAGCAAAACAAAAAAAGGCAGTCAGGTGACATGCCTTTTTGTTTTGCTTCAGTTTATTTTTGGAGATCTTTTTTCGTAATTTCACTTCTGATATCTGCGTCTCTTGAGAACTCAGCATCCTGTTTTTTATTGTTGGGATATTTGTTTTTTCTTTCGCGGTTGTCATTTTTGTTGGTCATAGGTCTGCCTCCGTTAGGTAAGTGTACGTATAGTGAAAGACCGGTCCTTTTCAGGACCGGTTGCCCAGCAAACATTATTACTGATTTTGCTGGTTTTTAAGCTGCTGCTCTGCCATTGCAACAAGGCGTTTTGTCATTTCCCCGCCGACAGAACCGTTTGCTCGTGCGGTCGTATCAGCACCAAGCTGAACTCCAAACTCATTGGCTATTTCCTGCTTCATTTGATCCAATACATTTCCTGCACCGGGTACCAATAGTTTGTTTCTTGCCATGATACCTCACTCCCGACGATTATTTGAGCAAATAGTATGCTCGTTTTTAACTTAACCGATTAAGTAAAGACAGATGCAACAATAAAATTGCCAATAGAAACCTTTATGTAAGATTATCTTACATAAAAATTATAAATTTTCAAAAAATAGATTGACTTCTGCTGAAAACTGAGTAAAATAAAGATTAAATAAATTGATGTTAGATAATATGACATAAGATATCGATATTATCTAACATCAAAATAAAAATCAGGGGGGATAACAAATGGACGCCATATTTTTAATGAACAGTCTATGGGTTATGCTGGGAGCTATTTTAGTTATTTTTATGCTTGGCGGATTTATTATGCTCGAAGCCGGTTCAACCAGAATGAAAAACGCTGGGCACATCGCAGGAAAAACAATTTTTACTTTTGGTTTATCATCATTGCTGTTTTGGGCGGTGGGCTTTGGCTTCATATTTGGCGATAATGCAAATATCATGGTTGGGCTTTCAAATTTCTTCTACTCAGGTGCTGAACTTGAAGGAATGGGGTTATCTTCTTCAGTTTTCTTCGTATTTCAGCTGGCATTTGCCGGTATTGCCATCACAATTGCGCTTGGCGGATTTGCTGAACGCGCAAAACTATCTGTTTACCTTATCTTCACCGTACTATTTTCCGCCATTGTTTATCCTGTCGTAGCACATTGGATTTGGGGAGGAGGATGGCTTGCAGAACATGGCAAGCAGGACTTTGCGGGTTCCACAGTTGTACACTTAACAGGTGCTATGGCAGCCTTGGCAGCTACTATCTTGCTTAAGCCCCGAATTGGAAAATTTAATAAAGATGGTTCCGCTAACAATATCTATGGTCATAACCAAGTATATACAGCTCTGGGTGTTCTGATCCTGTGGGTCGGCTGGTTCGGGTTCAACGCTGGCAGTACATTGACTGTGGAAGATGGTTTCTTTGGATTTGTCGCTCTTAACACAAATCTTGCCGCTGGAGCAGGTGCAGTATCGGCATTGATTATTTCATGGGTGGTTATGGGAAAATCCGATGTGCCGACAATGCTCAATGGTGCTCTTGCAGGTCTGGTCGCTATTACAGCTTCCTGTGCATTTGTGGATACATGGGCGGCGGCTGTCATAGGGTTTGTAGCGGGAATCCTGGTATTTTACAGTGTTCGTTTCTTTGAAAAGAGAAAAATCGATGATCCCATATTTGCGCTTTCTGTTCATGGTGCAGCTGGGGTTTGGGGAACATTATCCACTGGTTTCTTTGCAACACCAGAATTGGCAGCAGTCGGAAAGCCTGGATTATTTTATGGGGGAGGATTTGAACAGCTGGGAGTTCAGTTCATGGGTGTTGCTGTATCCGGTCTCTATGCTTTTGCTGCATCCTTTATTATTTTGGCAGCTGCCAAGAAAGTATTGGGAGGACTTCGGGTAACAGAAGAAGAAGAAATTATGGGGTTGGATTTAAGTGAACATGGAAGCTATGGGTATCCCGAAGTCTTCATGGCTGATGAAAACAAAAAGTTAAGCTCGTAAGAAGGCTCGAGCTTTCTTAAAGGAAGTGCCTCGATGGAAGCATCATTGAATTCTTACCAATCCCTAAAAGAGTGGAAAGAGGAACGGATTTTAACATACTGGTCAAATGTTAGTGCGCTGAATGAATTTCACGACACAATCATGAAGTCTGTTATCCGTATAGCGCTGAAGAGGATCAAAACTGAAAGACCATTCTCGTGGAAATTTGCCTGGTTCACAATGGGGAGCTCAGGGAGAAGGGAGCTGGGCTTTCTGAGTGACCAGGATCATGGATTGGTGTATGAACCCGCGGCTCCTGAAGCGGAAGCATATTTTTTAGAGCTTGGGGAGGAAATTTCAAAAGGTTTACAGACAGTGGGCTATCCATATTGCCAAGGAAATGTCATGAGTTCTAATCCGCTATGGTGCAAATCGCTTTCTCAATGGAAAGAACAAATCCTTTCATGGATGCATGAGGGGAGTCTCCAGACGATGAGAAATCTTCATATTTTTTATGACAGCAGAGTGCTGGCAGGCGAGGAAAAGTATATTGCTGAATTGAAATCCTTAATTTACGAGAATTTTCAAAAAAGCCCGCATCTGCTGACCAGAATGGTAGAGACCAGCATGCATATAAAAAAATCAGTTGGTCCATTTGGCCAGCTTCTGGCAGAAGAAAAGGGAAGGCATCAAGGGGAACTGGATCTAAAATATTCTGCATTTATTCCTTATGTAAATGCAGTGAGAATTCTTGCTCTGAAGGAAGGAATCCAGGACACATCAACGATTGCCCGACTGAATAAGATTATGAAAATTAATGGTTATGAGGGAATGTGGAAATATCAAAAGAATTTTGCTGTGTTGTTAAAATGGAGGCTTCACTCATACAGGCAGTCAGATTCTTATGAAGATACTCACTATATTCAGCCTAAAACTTTAACAATATCAGAACGAAATATACTGAAAGATATCTTAAAGGATGCCAAAAAACTACATCTCTTTGTGATTAAGTCCATTAAAAAGGGTGCAGGCTAATGAGATTCAATCCTTTTGTCCAATTTGTCAGAGGTATTCAGGGCAAACTTCAGACTAGTATGTTAGGTGGAATAAATGGTCAAAATCCGAATCATGTAGCATTCATCAGGCAAATGCAGAGGGAGCTGCAGAATGCTGATTCAATGTCTGTTTCCTTAGGAAATTTGAATGTGGCTGTCTTTGATATTGAGACGACTGGATTTTATCCGGATAAAGGTGATCAAATTATTTCGATTGGTGCAGTTAAAATTATCAGCGGGAAAGTCAGTGACGACAGTTTTTATTCACTTGTTCAGTTTGATAAGCCTCTTCCTAGTGAAATAAAGGAGCTGACAAATTTATCAGAGACTGAATTAGAAAGTGCTCCACCCCTCTCAGAGGTATTCATTAGCTTTCTTGAATTTGTAAAGGGGTTGCCGCTTGTTGCCCATCATGCGAACCACGAAAAAAGCTTTATGCAGCACAGCAGCTGGAAGCTTTTTCGCACGCCATTCAAGCACAGGATATTAGATACTTCTTTCCTTTATAGGATAACTGATCGTCATAAAGTATTATGGAAATTAGAAGATATGTGTGAATTTTATAACATTCCTGTGAAGGATCGTCATCATGCTCTGGGTGATGCAAAGCTGACTGCTCTCCTTTGGTGCTGCCTGATCGAGGAAGTCCATAAAATAGGGTGCTCAAATTTAAAAGAAGTGTATGAGCGCCTCGCCAGATTAAAGTGAAAAAGGCGGCTTTGAACGGATGAAGATGAAGTCAGCAGAGCTAAACTTCGGACAGAACTGCAGTGATTAAGGCAGATAAAGTCAGAACCTGGAGTGTTTTCGGCTCAGCCTTCCTAGAGTTCTGCAGCACTGTACAAACTTCTAATCCTGAAAGTCACAAAAACACTGCGATTAAATCTTATTAAACAAATTAAAGCCCCAATCAATATGAGATTGGGGTGAATTTGGCATTCTTGATGCTCGGGGCAAGAGACTCTCTTAGAATTCCCCGTCAAATGGAGTAAAAGGGATGTTAAGTCTATTCTCAACAGTTCTTAGTCTTTGGTTTAAGCGATTAAGCCTTCGTGTATGGCGGTCAACAGTCTGGTTTAACATTCTAACCTGGTCAGTCAAATTGACCAGCTGCCTGTTAAGGCGGGTAATCTCTCTGGATTGATCCTGATTTTGCCTTTCCAGCGCAGTAACCCTTCTTTCGAGCTGCTGTGGCTGTCTATCAGTATCATATTGTTCGTAATGCTGAATTTCATATTCAGGGGTGAAGTGGGCTGCTGGCTGCGGAAGATAACCTTGATAATAGCCATATGGGTACATTGGGCACTCTCCTTTTATGCAAAAATCCAATAACTCCATATAATGTATGCATTAATGGGCGGAGAGACACGGCAAATGCCCATTTTAATTGGTGGCTGCTGCTTTGTGGTTGGTATTAACTTAGAAGGTTAGGTTTTATAACTGCCGCCGCTGTTTACATAAAAGGGGGGACTTTGCTGATTTCTGAAACAAGGGAAGCAAGTGACTGCATCTGCTGGTCATCGAGGTCAAAAGCAATTTTGATCTTGTTTTCCAGATCAGCTGTTACCCTTCTCTTACCCACCTCAACCAGAGCTATCAAAGAGAAGCTGCAGCTGACAACTCTTGCGAAATCACGCTGTGTCATGTTATAACTCTTTCTGATTAACTTAATAATTTCTTTGTTCATTCTTATTCATCCTTTAACAATTGACCCTTTTTCTCAGGGCACTGTTTATTTGTCTTATAGCTATTAAATTAGCATTGTGCCATATGTTTGTCAAAGTTATTTAATTACAATGGAAAAGCAGTTTAATAGATTGACAGGACGTATAATTATTAATATGAGGGGGTAAATAGCAATATAGAGGGGGGGTTTGCCTGGTGAATATACTTTGGGATTTTGATGGCACTTTAATGGATACATATCCCGCTTATACAGCGATCGTAAGAGAAGTGATGGGTGATAAGAAGGTTTCCGATGAAGAGATTTTTTGTCAGTTAAAAGTTTCATTCAGCGATGCTTTCCATCATTTTAAATTAAATGAGGAACAAATAAAAACGATCAGGATGAATGTGAGACAATTGCGACCAAATGATCTAAAGCCTTTTCCTGGTGTGGTGCAGGTATTAAAACAGGCTGATAAGAATGTGATTATGACTCACAAGGAAAGAGATGATGTTCTTTCTATATTAACCTTCCATAAGTTAGATAAATACTTTACCGATATGGTAGCAGGAGACGATGGCTATCCACGCAAGCCTCACACAGCTTCTTATGCATTTCTGCATGAAAAGCATAAGGTTGATTTAGCAATAGGAGACAGGGAGATAGACATTCTGCCGGCAAAACAACTTGGCATCAAGACCTGCCTTTTTCAGAATGAAGCCCCTGGAGCAGATTACTATCTGAATCATTACAGGGATTTTAATAAAATAATAAATCCATATTAAGAAAAAACGCCTGGCAATTTTTAGTGCCAGGCGTTTAATTTCCATATTTCTTTTTACTTGGCTCTTTTCGATTCATTAGTGATTTCTCTTAACAATGTTGTCCGTTAATTGCAGCGAAGGTATGCTCAAGCTTTCTGCGCGTGCGGGGTCTCACCTGTCCCGTTACTCCCGCAGACTTATGTTCTTGTTCCATCGTCATATTTATCGCCGAACAGCTTTTTCTTTTTTATTGTTTCAAAGTCTGCTTTGTACTTTTCCTCTGTAGATGAACTGCTTTTTATTTTTGATCCGTTTTTTTCTTCTTCATTTTCCTGTTTCAAGTCTTCCATTGGAATAGGATCAACATTCTTTTCGCTTTCATACTTATCAAATAAACTTGCCTTTTCGGTTTTATATTGCTCCGGGTTATCCATCTTTCCATCCTGCATGTTTTTGTCAGCCATATAAGTCCCTCTCCTTATTTTCGGTTTTCTTCCTGAGGCTTTTCAGGCTCTCTTTGGGGTTCGATATCTTTATCGTTCTCTTTCTTTTTGTTTTGTTCTATAGAATTATTTTTTTCTGAATTGGTTTTATCCGCCATAGTTAACCCCTCCTTAAACTGTTAGTATTCATTACCCTCTTAAATTAAAGCAAAACCTGAGTGATTGATTAGCAGAGCCGTGAAGAGAATGGACCAGTATGGATCAGCCATAAAAAAAATGCACCTTCACGCTTATGTGAGGTGCGCTTTAATGTATTAAGCAGCTTTTAGTTTGGAGTTATTCTTGTTCAGCTGCTTTTGTTTGACGATTTGAAAAACATACCAGCCAGTAATAAAGAGTGTAATGACTGATCCGATTATCATAGATAGTTGATAGTCCATTCGAAAGCCTTCAGGCGCATAGAAGATATAGGTGGATACCACCCCAGTCATAAACAATGCAGGAACACCGCAAATCCAATGGAATTTGTTATGTTTCAAAAGATACATAGTGGCTGTCCAAAGCATGACCGCTGCTGTAACCTGGTTTGTCCACCCGACATATCTCCAAAGGAATGAGTAATCGATTGTTGCAAGATATAAGGTAGGAAGAGCCACAGGTAAAGTGGTGATGACAAACTTCCATTTTCCATCCATTTTCAATAAAGATGAAAGTGATTCTGAAAGCATCATTCTTGAGGAACGAAGTGCTGTATCTCCTGTTGTAATCGGCAGGATGATTACACCCAGTATGGCAAGGATTCCTCCTAACGTTCCAAGGAGGCTGCCGGAAATTTCATTAACCACTCCCGCTGGACCACCAGCCGCTAATGCTTCTTGAAGCCCTCCTGTTCCGCCGAAAAAAGTCATGCCTGCAGCGGCCCAGATTAAGGCAATAATTCCTTCGCCGATCATGGCGCCATAGAAAACCTTTCGTCCATCACTTTCCTTTTTTAATGTGCGTGAAACAATCGGACTTTGTGTTGAGTGAAATCCTGAGATTGCTCCACATGAAACGGTAACCATCAGTAATGGCCAGATTGGAAGTTCACCGGGATGTAGATTGGACAGAGTTACATTCGGTATGGATTTTTCGCTGAAAAGCAGTGCGATTGCAATGGAAACTGCCATAAAAATTAATATAGCTCCAAATAGAGGATAAATTTTCCCGATAATACGGTTTACAGGCAAAACAGCTGCAAGGATAAAGTAACTAAAAATAATGAGCAATGAGGCCATAAAACTCAATGGAGATATGCTTGAAATCAGCTGTGCCGGCCCTGCAGTAAATGCTGCGGCAACCAAAATCATTAAAAGAATTGAGAATATATTTATGAACGTTTTGGCCGGTTTTCCTAAGTATCTGCCGACAATGTTTGGAAACTGCTCCCCATTATGCCTTAAAGAAAGCATTCCGGAAAAATAATCATGAACACCCCCGGCAAAAATGGAACCAGCCACGATCCAGATAAAAGCTGTCGGTCCGTATAATGCGCCCATAATTGCTCCGAATATGGGACCTAACCCTGCGATATTCAGGAGCTGAATTAAGCTGCCTTTCCACCAGCTCATCGGAACAAAGTCCATTCCATCTTTTTCTGTATATGCGGGTGTAGGGCTGCTGTCATTTATGCCAAAGATACGCTCTACTACTTTGGAGTAAATGGCATAGCCAGCAATCAGCAAAACAATCGAACCTAAAAAAGTAGCCATGAAAAAATCCCCCTGTTGTAAAATAATAATTATTATCTGAAACTTAAGAATATGTGGAATATTGTACAAGTAATGCATAATAAAATGCAAGCTTATTTCAGAAAAAAAGATATTTTCCGATAATAATTAACATGCTTGTGACAATAAAGGAAGGAAATAATGGAGGAACCCTCCTGCAAATGAAACCATAAGCTACTATAAGTTCATTTGAAGGGGGGAAGACAATGATTATCCTTTCGAATAATCAGAATAAACCGGGGCCATCCAGCTTTTTTGGAGTTCAGCGTGAAATTTATCTGGCGCTGGAGAGCAGCCCTGAGACTCATCAATACGATTCAATGCATGAACTGCTATTTGATATCCTTTTAAGGGAAAATATTATTAAAGCAGCCAGGCAGCTTCATGCGAGCCGTGTAGAGTTTGCACCCTTTAACACATCACGCTTCAATCCGCGCATATGGAGAAGAACAAGATATGGTTACCTGCTTGATCCATCTGTTTTACCGTCAGATGCGATCATGGATGTGTTCATGAACAGCTGGGAATATGCCTTTGAATGTACAACAGCCATTGTGCTGATTTTTTATAAAGCTGTATTGGACTCCATTTCTGTCAGCCGCTTCAATACATTATTTCAGGGACTTCTTGTCTGGGACTGGAATTATGACCATGACCTGTCGATTGTTACCAAAAGGGGCCGGAATTTCATACCTGGTGACGTTGTTTATTTTTATAATCCTGATTATGATCATCCAGTTTGGACAGGTGAGAATTCCGTTTATTTGGGCGGGGGCATGTTCTTTGGGCATGGGATAGGCATGGAAAATGAGGCAGGGATGATAAGAGCTCTAAATACGCTAAGAAAGCCAGGTGCTACAAGGGATGCTTATCTGATTTCACAGCATAGCCGATTGAACGTGAAATATCTATCACAGTTTGCCAAGAGGCCCTTGTCTTTAGTGTGAAATTCAAATAAGCCGACAATTCAATAGGGTGAATCGCTTATTTTTCAGAAGCGATTCACCCAGATTTATCCTTAGTTCTAGTATATAAAGACGAATTTCTCCAAACCCCTATATTTCTATCCCCAAGATGGCATATTTCCTGTGAATGAGGGAAAACAAAAGATAATGACTATACACCAAATTACTTGATGTTTATACATTAAAGGAGACAGAAGAATGAAATTATCCCAGGTTATAAATTGCCTTAAGGATAGCGGGGAGATGGGTGAGCCTTCAAACGATCCTAATATTACAGGGATTGAAATGGATTCACGAAAAGTGGGGAAAGGGAGCCTTTTTGTTGCTATTAAAGGCTTTCAGGCAGATGGACATGATTTTATTGGACAAGCTGTTGAAAATGGGGCGGCTGCTGTATTAGGAGAGGAAGCAATTGAATTAACTGTTCCCTACATACAAGTAACAGATAGCAGAATTTGTCTGGGGAAACTGGCGAGCTGTTTCTATGATCGCCCTTCAAGAAAGCATAAAATAATAGGCATAACAGGAACTAATGGGAAAACCACCACTGCCTATATTTTAAAGCATATTTTGGAGACTGCAGGCAGGACCTGCTCCCTCTTGGGAACTGTATCCAACATAATAAATAATAAGGAATATAGGACAAGCAATACGACGCCGGACGCCTTGCAGATTCAAAAAATGCTGAGTGAAAGCCATGATGAGTTTGTCGTTATGGAAATTTCTTCTCATGCACTGGAACAGTCAAGAACAGAAGGCCTGGAATTGGACTATGCACTATTTACTAATCTTGCTCATGACCATCTTGATTATCATGAAAATATGGATCAGTATTTTTATGATAAAAAGAAAATATTCACCTTGTTAAAAGAAGGCGGTAAAGGAGTTGTCAACCTTTATAATACATGGGGAGAAAAGATGGCAGAGCATTTGCAAAATGAAAAGATTCCTATGATTATGCTAGGTGAACAAAAGTGCTGTTCAATAAAAGTCACCGCTATTAATGGGAAGACAGTTTTTACTCTGGAGGTGAGAGGTGAGTCTTATGAAATTGAATTTCCTCTTCCTGGCCACCATAATGTTTATAATGCGGCAATGGCTTTCCTGACAGGTTTTGATCTGGGGGTTGACCCAAAAGATATGATTAAGGCTTTGGCTTTATTTCCGGGTATACCTGGCCGTTTTGAAATGATAATTCATCCATCAGGAGCTAAGTTTGTCGTGGATTATGCCCACACAGTAGATGCATTTGAATATTGTCTTGATACAGCGAGACAGCAGGGAGCTCGAAGAATCTTTCAAATTTATGGATTCCGGGGCGGAAGAGATCAATCAAAGCGTGTGGATATGATTAAAGCTTCAGCAAAATACTGCCATAAATTTTATTTGACCGCTGATGACCTTAATGATGAATGTGAAAGTGAAATGTTAAGTCAATTAAATTCTCTGAATAAAGAGTATGGAGACGGTAAGGGTGAAGTGATCGCCGACCGGACATTGGCTATCCGGAAAGCTTGGGCAGAAGCAAAGGGAAATGACTGGATCTTTATAACTGGGAAGGGGCCTGAAGCTTATCAAAAGGCATTTGTTCTGCCGGCTAAAAATGATTTGGAAACCTTAAAGCTGCTGCTGGAAACTGGAAGTAAACAGGCTGTTTTATAAACAAAGGGTGCAGGCCATTATTCGGACTGCACCCTATTTTTGTCTATTCAATAAGATCTAGATAATCTGCAACAATGCCATCAAGTGGATAATGTTTCAATTTTTCTGCTTCTTTCTTTGAACGCACAGTCCAGGCGATTGCTTTCATGCCATTTGAATGAATCAGATCAATCAGGCGCTTATTAACCACAGTCCACTTTGGATTCAGGTAGCTTGCATATTCGGCAATATTTTTTATCTCTATTTTGTCTGGAGGATAGTTAATTAAGACGCCGACTGGGATTTCCGGCATCAGATCATGAAATAATCTCATGGAAGCTGTATCAAATGACTGCACGATAATATGGTCTTTACCTTTTGCATCAAGTTTTCTATTTTTAAGTTCCTCGGCGATCATCTTTTCAATGCCTGGATAGAGGGACGGTTTTTTAAATTCAATTAAAAGCCCGACACGATCGGCATATTTGTCTAAGACCTCTTCAAAAGAAGGGATACAGGCACCGCTGAATTTTGCAGAAAACCAGCTGCCGGCATCCATTTTTCTAAGCTCATCAAAGGTAAAGTCCGAGACTTTTCCTTTATGGTCAGTTGTACGGTCTACAAGGGAATCGTGAATCACGACAAGCTTTCCATCCTTGCTTAATTGAACATCAATTTCCAGATAATCTGCTCCCATTTCAATTGCACGGTCATATGAAGGAAAAGTGTTTTCCGGACAGTAGCCGGCAACTCCCCGGTGGCCTATTTTTTTTATCTTATGTGCAGTATTTGCCATTTTTTTAATGCCGAAAAATGAAATAACTGTAGCTAAAGCTGTAAAATAAATATTTTTCATTACCTTCAAAGTCATTTCTCCTCGCCATTTTTGCTCATCTTAAAGGATGTGAAAACATTTTGTCAAATGCAGAGAATTCCTTTGAAAACGAGTCTTATTTCCTGTTCATTCCCATTCCTCATAAACAATGGTACCGCCTGTTAAATCCAGAGTATTTCTTTCTCCTTTATAAAAAAGTTTTCCTTCTTCTTCAACAACAAGGTTTTCATATGTAAATACACTCTTTCCGGAAGGGAGCTTAATAATAATTTTCTCCCCCAGTTCTTTTTTGGGGGCTTCTATTGTAATGAGGCTTTGAGAATAAAAATATAATGCTGTAAAGGCAGCAGCTAAGCATCCCAATAGGAAAATTGACATTAGCATAATTTTGCTCCCGGGCTTCTCCTTATGCAATTCAGATCTTGTCATAATCCTATCCCTCCGCTAACAAGATATAGTGTTTATTCCACCATTTCTCTCGGTTTAATCCTAATGGGGATTTTAATCCTCAAATAAGGTATGCGGAAATAGTAAAGAAAATGACTAAAGTAGGCTGAAAGTCAGACAAGCTGAACAGCTAGCAGGATTAATATGGGAAAACTTTAGAAAAATGAAACAATTACAGGTCTCTGCCCGTATATAAATTAAACTGAAAAAGTAAAAGGGAAGGAGGCATGTGGTTAATAAACGGACAATAAAAATGGATAGGGTGCATGTTATGGAACTATTTGGTTTTCCTATTCAGACGGTTTATCTCAGCACACTTATTTTTTCTGGCATCTTAATTATTTTGTATGTATTTTTCGGAGATATGGCAGACGGAGCTGGTGAGAGCAGTTTTCTAAACCCAGTACTGATTCTGGCGTTTATCACTTTTCTATCCGCTGCAGGATACATTTTAGAAATGACAACCTCTCTTAATAACGTTGTCATTCTCTTGACAGCAGCTGTTATTGCTGTATTGCTGGATATATTACTGAATATCTTTGTTCTTATACCATTATCATCTGCGGAAGAATCTCTCGTTTATACAGATGAATCTTTAAGGGGAAGAGTAGGTACGGTATTAATCCCTATACCGGAGAATGGTTTCGGTGAGGTATTAATAGAAAATATAAGCGGGAGAATTTCCAAGCCTGCTTCAAGCTACGAAAATACGTCTATATCGGAAGGCAGCAAAGTGCTGATTGTTGAAGTTGCAAATGGAGTTATTAAAGTAATCGATTATAAAGAATTATAGATGAGGGGGACACAATATGTTGATGGTTTGGGTTGTCATTGGAATTGCAGCATTTTTGCTGATTGCACTTCTTGGTGTGTTCATTACAAAATATCGGACTGCAGGGCCTGATGAGGCGCTAATCGTTACAGGCAGTTATTTGGGCAGCAAAAATGTGCATGTAGACGAATCAGGAAACAAGATAAAAATAATCAGAGGCGGAGGAACTTTTGTACTTCCTGTCTTTCAGCAGGCCGAGCCACTTAGCCTCCTATCAAGCAAACTGGAGGTGACCACTCCGGAGGTATATACCGAACAGGGAGTTCCTGTTATGGCGGACGGAACTGCAATAATAAAAATTGGCGGAAGTATTGGGGAAATTGCTACTGCTGCAGAACAGTTCCTTGGAAAATCGAAGGAAGATCGTGAAAATGAAGCGAAAGAAGTACTTGAAGGGCATTTGCGATCAATTCTGGGATCTATGACTGTCGAAGAAATATATAAAAACAGGGATAAATTTTCCCAGGAGGTTCAAAGAGTAGCGTCACAGGATCTGTCAAAAATGGGTTTGATCATCGTTTCTTTCACAATCAAAGATGTCCGCGACAAAAATGGATATCTTGATTCACTAGGAAGGCCAAGAATTGCCCAGGTTAAGCGGGATGCAGATATTGCCACAGCTGAAGCTGAAAAGGAAACCCGGATTAAACGGGCAGAAGCAGCTAAGGATGCCCAAAAGGCAGAACTTGAAAGAGCAACTGAAATAGCTGAAGCCGAGAAAGAAAATCAAATGAAAATGGCTGACTACAGAAGGGAACAGGATATTGCCAAAGCACGGGCTGACCAGGCATATGACCTTGAGACAGCCAGAGCCAAGCAGGAAGTTACGGAGCATGAAATGCAAATCAGAATTATAGAACGCCAAAAGCAAATTGAGCTTGAAGAAAAAGAAATATTAAGAAGAGAACGCCAATATGATTCCGAAGTGAAGAAAAAAGCAGACGCAGACAGGTATGCTGTTGAGCAGGCAGCAGAGGCAGAAAAGAAAAAACAAATTGCCGAAGCGGATGCTAACCAATACCGGATTGAATCACAGGCCCGCGCGGAAGCTGAAAGGGTTAGGGCAGATGGATTAGCCAAGGCTGATTCACAGCGCGCACAAGGTGAAACTGATGCGGAAATTATTCGCCTCAAAGGTCTGGCTGAAGCTGAGGCAAAGAGAAAAATCGCCGAGGCATTTGAACAGTACGGCCAGGCGGCTATAATGGATATGGTTATTAAAATGCTTCCGGAATATGCAAAACAGCTTGCAAGTCCGTTATCGAATATTGATAAGATTACAGTGGTTGATACAGGAAGCGACAGCAGTAATGGAGGTGCCAATAAAGTAACAGGCTATGCCACCAAC
The DNA here is from genome assembly GCF_059758675.1 of Cytobacillus sp. GQ23. Taxonomy (NCBI): domain Bacteria; kingdom Bacillati; phylum Bacillota; class Bacilli; order Caryophanales; family Bacillaceae; genus Cytobacillus; species Cytobacillus sp. GQ23. Next base: position 39,866 of record NZ_JCAXER010000014.1, on the reverse strand, counting down.
CTGATGTCCACGATGCAGGAGAGCCTGAAAGCTTCTTCCGGCATTGACGTGAAAGAGCTTCTCCAAAACTTTTCGGGCAAAGGAAATGTCCGCCAAAGCCTGGAGCAGCTGACCGAGGAAATTAAACAGAAAGAACCAGTGGAGCAACCTAAAGATATCTAATCACACTCGATTATAAGAATTAATGAAAATGCCTATTTTTATCTGGGGAAATAACCTGGAAATACTGTTGTATCAACATAAATCTGAAGCCTTCACACGGAGGCTTCTTTTTTGTGGAGAAAACTGTGTATTCGTCTATCGCACAATCTGGGTGAATTGAATAGGATATATTGAATCAAACAAAGGAGGTAATTGACTATGTCAGACGGTTGCGGATACGGCGGCGGTTTCGCCCTTTTAGTTGTATTGTTTATTTTACTGATTATTATCGGTGCTTCTTGGGGTTACGGTGGATTCTACTAATAAAATAAGCAGACAGATTTAATCGGCAAGGGAGGGGATTTTATAATGTATGGCTATGGTTATGGCGGCTGTGGATACGGCGGTGCAGGATACGGCGGCGCAGGATACGGCGGCGGTTTTGCGCTAATTGTGGTTCTATTTATCCTGTTAATCATCGTAGGAGCTTCTTGCTTCAAATGGTAATAGATTTAAAGAAAAGCAGGGAGACCTGCTTTTCTTTTGTATTCATACATATTTCAAAATGTGCCAGACAGAAGGGGACTTGCCCGCAGACGGAGTGCTGGCCCCGCAAACCGGAAGAAACCTGGGTACTAAAGGGGTATTACTGCGGGAAAGTAGATCTCACCGCGAACTGCACTTCCATCATGTGTTTCCAAAGGTGCCAAATGGGGAAAAGAAGCAGCATAAAAGAACTAGGAGGTTTGTAAATTGGATGAACTTAAAGCACAGGATCGGGAAAACACAATGATGGAAATATACTCCATTTTGGAGGGCGGACTTCAGCGGGAGATGCATCAAAGCGAGTATAAACTTGTTTCGGAATGGGTAAGCGGCTTTAATCTGGAGGAAAGAGCTGTGATATTAAATTTGCTGAAGGAGCTTACCAATAAGCATATCCGAATTGATTAATGATTTCCGGCAGATGCAAATATTGAATGGCCGAACGTGAGCCTATTGACAATAAAAGCCAGAAGCTTATATACTACAATCAAACAGGTTGAAAGGATGATTTAGGGGCATGAAGTTATAATCTTATTTTTTCTGGTATCTTTTTATATTTTAAAAAGTTTAACCCGGAGAACATAGGATTAGTGTGCCCTTTTTTAGTCATTCCTTATCGGAAGTAACATCTGCTTATTTGTCTGTAAGCTGATTAAATCTTTTTAGGCGCGCGTTTTTTATGTATTGCACCACATACAATAATGGGTGCACAGTCCTCTCCGGGTATGGGGGAGGTTTTTTTATGTGTGCAAATAAAATCAGCAGCTACAACAGCATACCGGTTATTATGGCAAGGGATCTTCAAAAATCATTCGGAGAAAAAACGGTTTTTTCTAATATAGGATTCGATATTTATCAGCAGGATCGTATTGGTCTTGTTGGCTTAAATGGCACAGGGAAAACTACATTGGCCAATATTTTATTCGGCAGTATTCAGGCGGATAAAGGCACAATTGAACGGATGAAGGATCCATATAGAATTGGCTATCTGCACCAGTCAGCAGATTATTCTGTCAGTGATATTCATGTTACTGATAAAAGTCCGGAAGAAGAAGTTCTTCATCAGGCAAGCAGATTAGGACTTTCAAAACTTCATGAATGGCAACCTGAAAGGTTTGATTCTTTAAGCGGGGGAGAAAGCTTGAAGCTCTCATTAGCTAAAATTTGGTCATCAAAGCCAGATATGCTGATTTTGGATGAACCAACCAATCATTTGGATTTACAGGGGATTGAGTGGCTTATTGGAGAAATTGGCCAATTCAGTGGCCCTGTTATGATCATTTCTCATGACCGTCATTTCCTTGATCAGGCTGTCGGCAGGATTTTTGAGCTCCAGGAAGGCATAATATCCATGTATAACGGAAATTACACAGCCTACCGGGAGCAAAAACAGAAAAATTATGATGATCAGCTTCATCAATTTGATGTACAGCAAAGAGAAATCGAACGGATTGAACATCAGATGGCCAATTTAAAAAAATGGTCGGAAAAGGCTCACAGGGAATCAACTAAAGGCGGGAGCCCATCCGAAAACAGACAGATGGGCTTTAAAGAATATCACAGGGTGAAAGCCAAAAAGATGGATCAGCAGGTTAAGTCAAAAATGAAAAGGCTTCAGCAGGAACTGGATAAAAATAAAATAGAGAAGCCGGCAGAAGAGGCGAAAGTTCACTTTCAATTTGATTCGTCCGGGAAAAGAGGGAAGAGGATCATCGAAGCAAAAAACCTTTCAAAAAGGTTTGGAGACCGGATTCTTTTTAAGGATAGCCAGTTTTATATAAAGCATGGTGAAAAAATAGGGATTCTTGGATCCAATGGGTCCGGCAAGACAACTTTAATCCGAATGCTGCTCGAAGAGGTATCGCCTTCTGATGGGGAACTCTGGATTAGCAGCACCTTAAAGATTGCCTATTTAAGCCAGGCTATTAATGATTTACCGTTAACAAAAAACGCCATGGAAGTACTTGACCTCAGCGAACGTGAGCAGATTTACAAGGCAAGGACTCTTTTAGCAAATCTGGGCATGAAGGAAGCGAAGCTGAATCAGCCGATTGGACAGCTTAGCATGGGGGAACGAATCAGGGTTAAGCTCACAGACATGCTTTTAAAGGAATATGACGTTCTTATCTTAGATGAACCTACCAATCACCTGGATTTGCCGAGCAGGGAGCAATTCGAAAAAACGCTAAAGGAGTTTACCGGAACACTCATCATTATTTCGCATGACTTATACTTTTTGGAGAAGCTGAGCACAAGATTGCTTGTTTTTGAAAATAATAAAATTACCAGATTTGAAATGAATCTGAAGGAATATCTTATGAAATCCAGAAGCGCCGAGCAGAAGAAAGATCATGATTCGATAAAGGAGCAGATTATGGTTATTGATAACCGTATTAATGCGGTACTTGGTGAACTCAGTCTGCTTGCTCCTGGTGACAGCAAATATGCCCAATTGGATAAGGAGTTTAATGCCTTATTAAATGAAAAAAAGAACATTATTAAATAAATAATTGCAAAAAGGCAGGCCCCAATAAAATGGGCCTGCCTTTCCATCTGACATTTACTTCTTTTTAGTGCTGCTGTTATCCTTCTTTTTTGCATTAATCCATAGTTTGCCTTCTGCAGTCTTACGGGTTTCATTGCCGTAGTCATCGGTCACTTTCACTTCAATTTCGGCACCAGGCGCTTTTACATTTGAAGTGGCAGTATAGTAGCCGACATAATGGCCTGGGGAAGTTTCCATCATTGGAAGCTCAGTAGCGTTATTCAGCTTGCCGCCAGCATTTGTTAATGGCATTCTGATGACAAAGGTCGATTCTAACCCTGGTTCACTATCAAATTCGATTTTTACCGATTCGCCTTTTTTGAGTTCCTTGTCTTCTGCAGGAAGAAGATTTTCTATGGCTGGAGCGGTATATTTAGCATCGACTGTGATTGTTTTTTCTTCACTGTTTTTCGCTTTATCCTGTGCGGTTACCGTAATGGTGTTTTCACCTTCATCCAGCAGGATGCGAAGAGAGTATTCACCGTCTGTAACCTTTGCTGTCTGGCCGTTTACTTTTACCCAATCAAGGTTATCGTCAGAAACGGTTCCTTTAACAGTGACTGTTTCTTTATTTGTTTTTGATTTATCTGCAGGGCTTGTTATGGACAGTTCGGGTTTTGTCTTGTCATATATTACTTTTACAGGTTCAGAGGCATCAGTGGACCCTGACTCTGTTGATGCTTTGGCAGTAAGAGTGTTTTCCCCTTCAGTAAGTGAAACTTCTGCTGAGAAAGTGCCTTCGTCTGTACTCTCAGCCGATGCGACTTCCTCTCCATTATTAAATACTTTTACAGTAGTTGTAGGAGCGGAAGTACCTTCAACTGTAACTTTACCCTCATTCGTAAATGTTCCGTCCGCTGGAGAAGTAATGACAGGTGCTGTAACTTCATAATTCACTGTCGCGCGAATCATATAGTTTCCTTCATCCTCAGGCGCCGGTGACCATGCTCCGCCTACAAGCTGCCAGCTGCGTCCTGCATTCTCTCCATCTTCATCTGTGCCAAGGCCAGGAGCATTAGGATTTGGTGCTGATTGGATATATACCATATAGAAGTCGCCGTTTGCAACGATTCCTTCGTCACTGAGGTCTACATGTGTCCATTCACCGTTTCTTAATGCTGTTGCTTCAAATGGTCCAGCAAGTTTCTTGCCTGGGGCTCCATCCGGTCCGCTTGCATCATATACTTCCACTTTGAAGTCTGTACCGCCCGGAGTCGGCCAGCTGGTATCCCAGAAGCGGAATAAGCCGCCGGTAACCATTGCGCTGTCATGGCCTGATGCCAGAGACATCTTAACTGCCCAGCCATTGCCGGCATCGTAGAATGCACGTGCATTTTCAGCTGTACCATCATCATATCCAATTTCACCCGGATATCCGATAAATGGCTTCAGTCCAATATTTTGCTCTATTGAAGAACCGCCTTCGATCGTGATGCTCTGCTCGGTGCTATAGTAGGAAGGTGCCATTGCTTTTAATGTGTATGTTCCTTCGTATGCTGTTAGTGTATATTCACCGTTTTCATCAGTTGTTACCGGCTGTACTGCTGCGTCTTCTACTAAAAGAAGAGTAGTATTCGCAACAGGCTCGCCAGTTGCTTCGTTAGTCACAACACCTGTAACTGTTCCCTTTGGAATTTCTTCAAGGACAAAGTTAGCAGTTGCTTCTCCATCCTGTGGAATATTTACATTTTGTGTTTGAGAACGATATCCGTATGCTTCTGCCTTTACAGTGAAATCACCTGAAGCATGCGTCATTTCAAAAGATCCGTTTTGAGGATTAGTAAATACTGACCTGCCAGATTCCAGTACACTTACTTCAGCTGTAAGCGGTAATAATACTGGGGCTGGCTGCTGCTGTTTATTATCCTCTTTCGCAGGGACATCTTTCTTTGGAGCAATCTTATCAGGGTTCACTTTATCTTTCTTTAGTTCTGTGGAAGGTTTTTCTTTGCTGATGCCAAGCTTGGCTTTGCCTGCAGGTTGAGCAGGAGTATCAGATAATTGGACATCATCGATATACCAGCCTTGCTTTTGAACAGAACCATCTGTAGTCACATTGAAGGCTACATAGATTCTTTGTCCTGCATAAGCACTTAAATCAACTTCTGCATTACCCCAGTCTGTTGAAGTGCCGTTAACGCGAAGAGCCTGTTCCCAGTTTTCCATGTCAGTCGAAACGAATACATGGCCGTAATCATAATTATTTTCAAGCTCATGCCATTGCTTGAACTGAAGGTAGGCATTTCCTTCCGGCAGGTCAATTGGTGGCATTTGCAGGTTCATGTTTGCGCTATTTGCATAGTTGCCGTCAAGTTTTGTTGCATAAACTTTTTCACCGGATGCCGCATTGCCAGGACCTGAAGTTGGAACTCCCCACTCCCAGCTGTTTTCCGGTCCATATAAAGTCCAGCCGGCCGGCTGTGATTCAAAGTCCTGAGAATAGCCAATGCTGATTCCAGGTCTTACTGCCACTTCATAGGATTCCGTTTCAATTAAATTTCCGCCAAAATCATTAACCTTCCATTTATAAGTTACAGATGGTTCTGCGATGTCTTCTCCAGGAATTACTGCCTGGTAAGTACCATCTTTGTAGTTTCCAGCTGTTCTATTGGCCTCGATGGCGGCCCAGCTGCCGTCCGCTTTTAAGTATTCGAGATCCACTCTTGTGACACTTACATTATCGGATGCAGTCAAGTCAAGTGCGAGATCCATTCCTGCATATGTTTCCTGAGGTGCTTCATGATTGGCTTGAGGAGCTTCGGAGTCATCTCCTTCTTTTGCAACCTGCCCTTTAATTTTACCCAGGCCGGTCAATACGGAAGAAACCGCATCGAAGGCATTGACGAGTCCGTAACCAAAACCATTATTAGGTGTCTCAGGATAAGTACCATTTGTCAAAGGAGTAGAGGTTGTAAGAAGAATTTCCTCCATCTCTTCCACGGTCAGGCTTGAGTCTACCTGACGGAGCAATGCTGCAACTGCAGAAACATGCGGCCCGGCCATAGAGGTTCCATTCCAGCCGCCTTCATAACTGCTTCCTGGAACTGAGGAACGTATGTTAACTCCAGGTGCTGATACATCAGGCTTTACTTCCTGATACGGAGATGGACCTTGCAGTGAAAAGCTTGCTAAGCCGTTGTTTATATCAGTTGCACCAGTAGCAAATGATTCCGGGTAGTTTGCTGGTGTAGCAACTGAACCAGGTCCGCCTGGATTAAATATAGTAGTGTTTCCTGCGGAGAACTCAGGGAAAATCTCAGCTGCACGCCATGCCTGCACCATTGGACGATACCATTCATCCAATCCAGGTCCGCCGCCCCAAGAATTATTGACAACATCAGGCGCTTTTTCAGGATGAGGGTTTCCGTCTGCATCCTTTGGAGCAAGGATCCATTCACCGGCTTCGAGAAGATCTACATCAGTTCCGCCGCTTGCAGTAAAGGCTTTTACCGCGATCCATTTCGCACCAGGTGCAACTCCGATCTGATTGGCTCCATTTGGTTCGGATCCGACCATTGTTCCTGTTACATGTGTTCCGTGGCCTTGATCATCATAAGGAACTGATTGGCCTGCAGTGGCATCAAACCAGTTGTATTCATGTGATGGGGAATCTGGCTGTGCTGGGTTATAGCCCCGGTACTTTTCTTTTAATGCCGGGTGGTTCCACTGAACACCTGTATCAATGGAAGCAACGACTGTACCGGATCCGTCAATTCCCATTTCCCATACGGCAGGAGCTCCGACACGATCAATATTCCATTCGATCGAGCTGGTTTCTGCTTGTGTTTTAAGAGATTTTTTGGCCTCTTTTACCGGCTTGTGAAGCTGTCTTGTTTCATTTGGAAGAATTTTTTCTACTTCAGGAAATACTGCGATTTGCTCCATAACGTCCTTTGTGGCTGTTACTGCAATTGCATTGACGATATAGAAGGATTGAACATCTTTTGCTTTGCCGTCTTTTTCCTGTTTTTGAAGGAAATCGGCGACATGGCTTTGAGTTTCAATTGCTGTAGATCTTAGTGAGGAGAGTACTGCAGATCGTTTCATGTATTTTGATTTAGAGGCAGTCAATTTTTGAGTTGCAGCCTCTTTTGCAGCCTTCTTGGCTGCTGCTTGAGCATCAGCTTGTTCTTTGAATTTTATCAGGAATGTTACTTTATCTTCCTTATCAAATTGTTTTAGCAGAGAGCTGTTAATTTTGCTTTTTGCGGTTTGAGGCGCCGCTTTCTTCACTGAAGTATGCGGAGAGCTTTTGCTTTCTGCCGATCCCATGCCTGGGAACATCAGCGGCAAAATCAGAAAAGCTGTCAGCATCACATAAAGAATGCGATTAATTGTTTTCCTTTTTCTTTTCAAAAAATTCCCTCCTTGTTTTGGCAATTCATTAAAAATGCAGGTTGAAATTCAGAACACAACCACCTCCTGTGGGTATTTCCAAAAATGGAAAACCCTTCCGTTATCATGTACTTTAGCTAAATTAATGGGCGGAGATTGTCGAAAAACAGAGATTTTTGAAGCTGCTTTATTAAAATAGCTAATTGGTTTCATGGTTCACTCAGGGTTACAGGCTTAAAGAATGAACTTTTTATGGTTATTTATAGATTAAAAGTATCGCTTTTCCATACAATCTTATTTTTCTTGGGAAAAATAAGGAAAAGGAGGGAGGCGGTAATTTTGCAGAATGTTAAAATAAATATAAGGGGCAAGCATTTAAAGGATACCAGTATCCGAAATTCCAAAATTGAAATATAAAGATGGGTAGTCTGGAGTGAAACTTTAGCTATTATTTACTGATAAAATGCGGGTGAAAAAAAGTTACAGTTAAAAAGGCACTTTCTCGTATTCACCCCAATATTGATACTAAATAATCATATTATTTTGAAATATAGGAAAAATGATCGGGATTTGGATTATGACTATCCTTAAAGAAATTCTAAAAATTTATTTAAACAATGGTAAAGTGTTTCTTTTCTGATTCTTATTCGTCTAATAATATGCGAGGGGGCGCCACTATGGAGAGAATATCGGCAGAAGTGTTTGAAGAAATATACAGCGAATACAGCGATCGAATCTATGGATACATATTTCTTCTCGTAAATGATAAGGAAGTGGCCGAAGATTTGACTCAAGACACATTTATTAAAGCTTACAAATATATGAATCAATTTAATGGAGAGTCCCAGATCTTTACTTGGCTTGTCCGGATATCAAGAAATGTAGCCATTGATTATTTGCGCAAAAAAAGCAGATTCAAATTTTTCTCAATTGAAAAATTCCAGCTCCAATCAGATGAAGCTACTCCTACAGAGATAATGATTAAGGGTGAAAAAGTTACACTCTTATATGAAGCAATACGCCGCTTGAAATTAAGCTACCAAGAAGTGCTGATTTTGAGAAAAATAAAGGAGTTTTCGATCAAGGAAACGGCCGAAATCTTGAATTGGACCGAAAACAAAGTGAAAATCACCACTTCCAGGGCACTCGCAGCGCTAAAAAAAGAATTGCAGAAAAGGGGGGAAATCCATGAAGAGCTCATTCGGATCCGATAATTCCTTTCGAGAATTAGGACATATTCCGCGGTCGCAAAAGCAAAAGCAGGAGAGTCTGCAAAAAATATTGAGCAGCATTGAAGAAAAACCTAAAAGAAAGAAAGATATTTTCCCGGGAATTTTATCTGCCGCCGCTGTTATGGCTGCTTGTGTGATGTTCGCTTTCATTATATTTTCAGAGGATTCTATGTCCAGAGGCAGCAGCAGTTCAGAGATTCTCGGAAATAGTATAATAAGCCAAACAATGATTGCTTTATCAGATGATGAGAAATCCTTCTCAGCGGATGGAAAATATACCGCTGAAACGGCGATTGTAAAAGATCCAAAGTGGGAAAACACGGCAAGAAATACCATAAACTCGGCCATTCCTGCAGAGACAGTCATTGAAGATGCCAGCCCTTCCTATGATATCCAATTTAATTTAAAGGGAAAAGAGCCAGTAAAGATAAAAGTCTGGAACGGGCAAGGGAAAACTTATTTCAAGCTAATGAACAGTGAAGACATTTATTCAGTTCCTTCTTCAGAAGGTGATATATTTATTGAATACTTAGAAGCAATCACACAAAGCCTTCATAACCCCCATTAATTTGACTCCTGTAAGGGGTCTTTTTTTTAGGGAGAAACGGCTGAGATTTGCCAAATATCGAGATATTTTTCAAATAAATGTTTTATTCCCGATTGGCAGGGTACTACATACTTAGTTAATGAATTTTAATTTGCCGGCCATTTTATTCCTGTGCGCAGGGAATAGGCTTACGCATGAAGCTGAAATTTATAAAAATTAGGGGGAGCATCATGAAAAAGGGACTTCTTTTTATTATTTCCGCATGCCTGCTTATTGGCACATTAGCAGGCTGTTCCGGAGAAAGTGCTCAGGCAGAAAAGACTAAGGATGGAAAGGTCGTTGTTGATTTTTGGAGTTTTTGGGGTTCAGAAACAAGAAGGCCAATCATTGAAAAAATTATAGATGATTTTAACAAATCACAGGATGAAGTTTTTGTTAAGCATACATATTTGCCTTGGGGAGATATTTGGACAAAGAACCTGGCATCCGTTGCTGCAGGTAATCCTGCAGATGTTATCATCAACGATATTAACACAGTCGCCCAGCGGGCAGACAATGGACAATCAGAAGATTTAAGCAAGTATATCGATGATTCGTTTAAAGACCAGTTTTATCCGCATTTATGGGAGTCGGTAATGTACGAAGACAAGCCTTATGCCGTTCCATTTAACACAGATACAAGATTGCTATTTTACAATAAAGATGCCTTTAAAGAAGCAGGCCTTGATCCGGAAAAACCCCCTGCGACATGGGATGAGCTGGAGGAGTATGCTGAGAAGCTGGATATTAAAGACGGAGATCGTTATGAGAGAGTTGGCTTTTATCCGCTCTGGGGCAGTATTGGTGCTGCCAGCTGGATGACAAGCGCTGATGGTGGAAAAGGATTTATTCAAGATGGCGAACTTTATATCAATACACCTAAAAAACAGGAAGCGTTACAGTGGCTGCTGGGATGGAAGGAGCGTCTAGGCGAAAAAACGGTTCAGTCTTTTGAAGCGGAATTTGGAAGTGAACAGTCCAATCCGTTCATTGCCGGCAAAGTGGCCATGTGGGTTGATATCGGTACATTTTACACACAAATTCGTGATTATGGAAATGATATAAATTTTGGTGTTGCGCCGATTCCTGCATTTGAAGAAGGTTCTGGGAACTGGAGTGATGGAGGCGGGTTCGTAGCTGAAATACCGAAAGGAGCCAAACATCCTGAGGAAGCTATGAAGTTTATCGAATATCTTACAGGTCCTGAGGCCCAAAAATACTGGGCTATGAAGAATTATGATAATGTCGCAAATATAGAAGCAGCAGAAGCCGTGGTTAAAGAGCTTAAAGGCGAAGATCAATATGTGTATGAGGCTACAGTTAAAAATCTGGATCAAACGCAAATGTTCCCTGTTCCGACAGAGTACCCTGATTACCAGAATCGCATTAATCCGCATATAGACAATGTTCTGCTTGGTAAAACCAAGCCAGAAAAAGCGCTGGAAAAAGCGGAAAACGATGTTGAAAAACTAAAGAAAAATTAGAACAAAGAGAGAAGGAGCCATCCTTCTCTCTTTATAAATGGCTGTTTTCGTAAAGGCTATTGCTATTTGTATTATATTTATTGAGTTGATTGTAGCGGAAGGTGAGAGATCCTCGAAAATGCATACGCATTTTCTTCGTGCGGTGTGTACTCAGGGAAACATATTCAATGTCCTGCGGGAGTAGCAGGACAGGTGAGACCCCGCAGACGCGTAGCGCCGAGGAGGCTCACCGCCTGCCCGCGTAAAGAGAGCATCCTCTCGCTGCAATCAACGGACAATATTGAAAAGTGAAAAACAACAATTTATACGAAAAGAGCCTTATAAATACAATAAAAAGAAGGTGTATGGGTTGAAATTATACGAAACAACGATTGAACGCCGGGGATCAGCTCTTGCAGAGAAACAGGAAAAAGGATCACACAAACGGCTGTCCCGCCAAACAAGAGACAATATCTTTGGATATCTCTTTATCAGCCCATGGATAATCGGGTTTCTGGGACTGACACTTGGGCCGCTATTATTTTCCTTATTCGCCAGTTTTACAGATTATAATATTACTTCAAGAATGAACTTTATCGGACTTGATAATTTTAAACGAATGTTTACAATTGATGACCTTTTTAAAACATCACTGTGGAATACTCTTTATTACGTTTTTTTCTCTGTCCCGCTGACCACTGCAGGGGCGATATTTCTGTCGGTTCTTTTGAATCAGAAAGTAAAAGGCATGAAATTTTTCCGCACACTTTATTATCTGCCTGCTATCCTCTCAGGTGTAGCGGTTTACTTTTTATGGATGCAGCTGCTGAGTCCATCAACAGGCCTGGTTAATACGTTCCTGGCATGGTTTGGGATTGAGGGGCCGGCATGGCTGTTTGACCCTGAGTGGACAAAGCCAGCTTTGCTATTGATGAAAATGTGGAGTGTCGGAGGAGGGATGCTTCTATATCTGGCAAGTCTGCAGGGGGTGTCTAATTCCCTTTATGAAGCAGCGGACCTGGATGGGGCAGGTGTAATTCAGAAATTCTTTTATATCACATTGCCGATGATCTCGCCGATTATTTTCTTTGATGTGCTGACAAGTACAATTGGTTCATTTCAAATCTTCCAGGAAGCTTATGTCATGACAGAGAATGGAAGTGGAGGACCTGGAAATTCACTTCTGTTTTATAATCTCCATATGTGGAATAATGCGTTTGAGGTGTTTGACATGGGTTACGCCTCTGCAATGGCCTGGCTATTGTTTATTGTCGTCATGATACTGACAATCATTAACATGAAAATCGGTAAAAGATGGGTTCATTATGAGGGGGGAGATAATAAATGAGAACAGCTGCCGCACCGAAGTTTTATGAGACGAAAAAGTTCAAAGATAAATTAAAGCAGACGTTTGTTTTCATCGTTTTGCTAGCAGGAAGTGTACTGGTAATATCGCCGCTGTGGTGGATGATATCAACTTCTCTGAAATCTCCTGCTGAGATAGCTCAATATCCGCCGACCTTTATGCCAAAAGAAATTCATTTTTCGAATTATGTGGAAGCATGGAAAACGGCACCTTTTACCCGGTGGGCTATGAATACATTCTTTATTGCTTTTTGCGGAATGGCGGGAAGCGTTATTGTCAATTCGCTGGTTGCTTATGCATTTGCGAAAATCCGTTTCAAAGGAAGAAATACCTTGTTTATAGTTGTGTTATCAACCATGCTGATACCAGGGTTTGTCACTATGGTGCCACAGTACATTTTATTCTCCAAACTTGGCTGGGGAAATACGTATCTGCCGCTGATTGTTCCGGCCTTTTTGGGGAGTGCCTTTTTCATCTTCCTGCTTCGGCAGTTTATGATGACCATTCCGAATGAACTGATTGAAGCTGCTGTTCTGGACGGCGCAAATCATATTCAGATCTGGTGGCATATTATGCTGCCGTTGACGAAGCCTGCGCTTATTACTGTAGCGATTTTCTCATTTAATGGCGCATGGAATGATTTACTTGGACCATTATTATATTTAAATGATGAGAGTCTTTACACGCTGCAAATTGGTCTTCAAACCTTTAAGGGAACTGTACAGACACAATGGCATTACCTGATGGCCATGTCAGTAATGGTATTACTGCCTGTGGTCCTGTTATTTTTCTTCTTTCAGAAACATTTTATAGAAGGTTCAAATATTGCATCTGGTACGAAAGGTTAACAAAACCGGCTAAGCGATTCGCTTAGCCGGTTTTGTTCATTGTATAGGGCAATAGGTTCTCCATTCTCCATCAACACACACCTTATGACGGGGGACATAGCATTCAATGACCACTGAATTCGGATTCAGCCCGTTTTGTTCAAGCTGCGATGATACTGAAGCTTCAGATTCAATATTAGCGGATGAACAGGGATAGCCGCCGCGCCATTCATACTTTGTGCAATAGTAGCATAGCTGGCCTGATGCTTCAGCCTTATCGGAAGTAACAGTATTAATCTGAGCCGCTTCTTTAATCAGCTGAGTTTTTTTCATTTCTACTTCTGTTAAATAATCAGTAAAGGCAACGTCTTTTGATATATCTATTTTGGTCTCTTCCTCAGACTTCAGGTCTTTTACATAAAATGCCTGATCCTCAATGAGCCTGCTGTAATCAACCAGCCGCACTTTTAATTCCTTTCCGGACTCTAATGAGAAAGAAAGGAGAGAGGAGAAATTTACGAGAGCTTTTTCATTTAGGAATATATTTTTTTCATTGTATTCAATTTCATATTGCACTGTCCAGCCATATTGCATTCCCTTATCATCGATAAGAGCTTTTGGCTTGGTAGCTGCATCTTTTAAGATAGAGGATTTGAATTCCTTATACTCATCAGATTTTAAAACGGCTTTCATGAAATCCTTCTCAGTCGAAATTGCCGATTTGCTTTTGGGCTGTGCAGAAACATTGCCCGAGAAAACTAGTAAAATAGTCAATAATAAGAAAATATACTTTTTCATCACATACCTCCTAAAAGTATTGTCCAATATAAGATTAACCCATATTTCCAAAATTAGGAATGGTGCGAAGTGATTATATTTATCTAGTATATTTTCTCTAAAAAAACCGTCTTATTGTAAATGTTTTAATCAATATTATAAAAGGCTTTTGTATTATCATTCAGCTTCTTAAGGGCACTGCTGAAAGTAATTTCTTTTAGTTCAGCAAAGACACTGATCGAATGGGCCATCATGGCCGGATGGGCAGGTTTGTTTTTAAAAGGGCCATCAAATTCCCATGGACCGTCTGTTTCGGCCATCAATTTATCGATAGGGAAATCCCGTACAAGGAGCTGTATTTCTTTTTCGTACACAATATCAGGTGTAAAGGAGATATAATATCCATTTGAAACCAGCCTGCTTATGGCTGCGGTGTCACCTTTAAACCAGTGGAAATGAGCCTTTTTAATTGAGTGCTTTTCCAATAAATTGCATACAGTCGGTGCATCATCATAAATTGCATGAAGGGCAATAGGCTTATCCCATTCTTTTGCAAGCTTAATGAATTCTTCGAGAAGTTCAATATACCCGCCAAGCTGCTTTACTCCTTCAGATTTTAAATAGTATGGAAGGCCAACCTCGCCAACAGCAGCCATTTGCTCTTTGTGAATCTTCATCCAGCTGAAAAGCTCTGAAATTTCATGATCACTGGGCAGTGCCTGTTCAGGATGAAAACCAAAGGCAGGTTTAACAAAAGGATAAATTTCCGAAAGAGCAAGGTTTCGTTTACAGGAGGCTAAATCGCTTGAAACTGTTACAAGGGATAGCTGAAATGGCAGCTCATTAAACATTCTTTCTAAATCCATATGACTATATTTATCAAGGTGAATATGGGAATCAATATATTTATCCATGCTCCTGCCTCCTAATGGTTTTTCAGCGCATGATGGATACTTCTTTTGCAGGCAAGGAATTCCTCATTGAGAAGAAGTTCCTCCACCCTTGGCCTGTTAAAGGGTACCACATATTCATTCATTACTTTAGCAGGCTTACTGCTCAGGACCAAAATTCGATCAGACAAGTAAAGGGCTTCTTCAATATTATGTGTTACAAACAGGATTGTCGGTTTATGCTCGTTCCAAATATCAAGAAGCCATTTTTGCATATCATGGCGGGTGAGCTCGTCTAAAGCTGAAAAAGGTTCATCCAGCAATATGATCGGCTGCGGGCTCAATAATGCCCGGATAAAGGCAGCCCTTTGTTTCATTCCTCCCGACAATTCATGAGGATATGCATTTTCATAGTCGCCGAGTCCTGCTTTTTGAAGCATGTTTCTGGCCGTTTCCGGATCGGCTTTTCCCATAATTTCCTGGCCAAGCTTAACATTCTGGAGGATGGTTCTCCATGGCATCAGGGAAGGTGTCTGGGGCATATAGCTAATTGAACCGCGTTTTCCGCTGATTTCTGTATTCCCAAGCTTAATGGAACCTTCATCTGGCAGGAGCATACCGCCAATCAGGTTGAATATAGTGCTTTTTCCGCTGCCGGATGGACCAAGAATCGAAACAAATTCACCTTCATTTACTTGAAAGCTTAAATTGTTTAATACTTGATTGGAATCAAAACTTTTCGATATAGAATTAACCGATAATTGTATCATTTCCTGCCACTCTCCTGGGACTTCCATTTAATAAGCAAACGTTCAGCCAGTAAAATGGCTCCAAAAAGGAGCAAACTTAACAGCATAATCGCAAAAATGGCTACAAAAACACGGTCTGTCCGAAATGAGGAAGAGGCTAGGGTCATATAAACCCCTATTCCGGCTTTAGCTCCAAGCCATTCAGATATGACAGCACCCATCACACTATAGGTTGCAGAGATTT
The DNA here is from genome assembly GCF_059758675.1 of Cytobacillus sp. GQ23. NCBI lineage: Bacteria > Bacillati > Bacillota > Bacilli > Caryophanales > Bacillaceae > Cytobacillus > Cytobacillus sp. GQ23. Next base: position 24,165 of record NZ_JCAXER010000014.1, on the reverse strand, counting down.
TTAGGCCTGAAAATAAAGATGGAAGGGAATGGGGGAGCTCCAGCTTCCAAAATAGCTGTCCGCTGCTCGCCCCTGCCATCAGCATATAATGCCTGAGTTCTCCCGGTGTTTGCCGAAAACCATCCAATGCTGCAACAGTAATCGGGAAGAAGCATACCAGCGTAATGACAATAAGCTTTGGCAGTATGCCAAATCCGAACCATACAACCAGTAAAGGAGCCAGAACAATTATTGGCACATTTTGAGAAAGGATAAGAAGCGGGTAAACAGACTCCCTAATAAAAGGCAATAAATGCAGTATCACAGCTGTTAGTAATCCAATGACAGTGCCTATGCCAAATCCCCATAGTGAAAGCAGGATTGTCGATTGAAGATGCAGGCGGAAGCCCTCCCAGCCTAAAAACGCCTCCTGAATAATGTCTGTCGGGGGAGGAAGCAGCCAAGATGGGACATCTGCCAGATTCACCGCCAGCTCCCAAAAAATGAATAAAAGAAGGAGAACCGCTGCCGGCCTCCATCCTTTTCTGACTGCACTGATCATGAACGGTACTTCTCCGTTAAATCACTCATTTGAATTCCAGCAGGCTGATATAGGATCTTAACCTGTGAAATGACATTGCTGCTTCCTTTTTCAATCATTTTTCTGTTCATGTCAGCAATGATTTTTAATAAATGTTCTAAATCGCCTTCCATCGTTGTTTCCAGGGGATGAACTTCGTATTTAACACCCGATTGCTGAATGACACTGATTGCTTCATCAACATATGGTATAACATTTTCCCCATCTTTTGTTTTTGGTATGATTTGAATGCTTACAAGTGCGTTTGCCATTTTATAAACTCCCCTTATTCCGGCAGGAAGTCATTTGTAAATGCTTTGCCGGCATCTAATTCTTTTTCTAAAAGACCATTTTCATGCATCCAGTGTGCATAGTTTTCCCAGACTTCAAGCTTTTGTTCTCCCCATCTGGAAGCATCATCCTGATAGCGCGGAGATAGCCACTCCTGGCTCTTTTTGACCAAGTCACTGTCAAGGTCAGGAGCATGCTTTAACAAAATATCAGCTGCTTCGCCAGGTTCGTTGATTGCAAATTCATATCCTTTGGCTGCTGCTTTTACAAATGCTTTGACAGTCTCCGGATCATCTGCAATCATTTTTTCACTAGTTGCCAGTACAGGCGTGTAGTAATCCAGTTTATCAGAGTAGTCTGTAAGGTAGACCATATTAATCTTTTCCCCTCGAAGCTCAGCTTCTACACCTGTCCATCCGTAATAAATCCATGCGAAGTCTATATCTCTTTTAACGGCTGTAAAAAAGTCTGCATCTCCCATGTTCACAATTGACACTTTATCGACATCAGCATTTTCCTTTTTCATTAGAGAGTCAATTACTGATTTTTCTACAGGTGCCCCCCAGCCGCCATAAGTTTTTCCTTCAAAATCTTTCGGCGATTTAATATTTTTTTCAGCAGGGGATGCAAAACCGGAAGTATTGTGCTGAATGACAGCAGCTATTGAAACCAGTGGCACACCCTGTACCCGCGCTTCCGTAATGCTTTCCTGATAGCTGACACCGAAATCTGCCTTGCCTGATGCGGTCAATTGATCTGCTCCTGCCTCACCTGGCATGATGATTTCGACATCAAGTCCTTCTTCTTTAAAATAGCCTTTTTCCTTTGCGGCGTATAAGCCGGTATGATTGGTATTGGGTGTCCAATCCAGAACGACAGTAACCTTTTTCAATTCTTGTTTGCTGCCTGCATCTTCTTTTCCAGTCTGGCCGCTGCCGGCACATCCGGTAAGCAGCAGAAGAAGCGCAGAAATAGCAGCTATACATTTTTTCATAATGAAACCTCCAAAAGCTTTTATGTAGTAAGGAAAGTGGGTATTAGTCTGCCCTGAAAATTAAAAAACGCCCCGGCATAATACCGGGACGCATATAAAAAAACATTTATGATGTTTAAGAATATGTTCCCTACGCCGGTATTAGCCAGATCAGGTTCAAAGGGTCAGCATCTTAAGGATGAAGTCTCAACCGGCACACCGGTTCCCCTACATTTCTTGCTATATAATTTTAACAGACATGAATACTTTCCATCATTATTATAGCAGACAATATAAAAAAGGACAGCATTTGAAATTTATTTCATTTCAATTGTCCTGCTGTCTTTCCAGGTTTTGAATTTCTCAAGCTCCCCTGATATTTGACTGACGGCAAAGCCCAGTACTGCTGCGTCATCCAAAATCCCCATTCCAATTAAAAAGTCTGGAACCAGGTCGATAGGGGAAACAAAGTATAGAATGGAAGCAATAATAAAGATAATTGATTTTTTGGAGATATGCCGGTAATCACCTTTTGACCATGCCCTGACTAAATCAATAAGCAGCTGAAACTTTTCCCATATATCATTTAATGAGGATTTGTTTTTATCTGCTTTAAGTGTCGCCTTTTTTAGCAGTCCTTTCGTTTTTTCGGGATCCTCTGCGTAGCGTTTTGCCCTGGAAGAAAATTTTTTATAGCCATCCTTATAGTCTTTCGTTTCTATTTCAGGCATAGCCATCACTCCTATATTGATAATTCGGGTAAACAGTTATAATTCTATTATTTACCGCATACGTGACATGACATAAACATTTAACCTGAAGAAAAAAATGGAAATAAGCATTAAGCTGTATCAATATATTTAGTGGGAGCTGGTATTTATGATTGAAAAATGGCTGAAGGAATCAAAATATACAGTAATACTAACTGGAGCAGGGATGTCAACGGAAAGCGGGCTGCCTGATTTCAGGTCAGCCAACAATGGATTATGGAACGGGAAAGATCCTGGAAAAATTGCCAGTACGGAAGCATTAAATCAAAATGTGAATGAATTTATAGATTTTTATCGGCACAGGGTAATCGGACTGAAAGAGTGTAATCCTCATAAAGGCCATTATATTCTTGCTGATTGGGAAAAGAGAGGCATGATAAAGAGTATTATAACTCAAAACGTTGATGGATTTCATCGGCTTGCTGGCAGTAAAAATGTATCAGAGCTTCATGGTAATCTGCAGACACTCCACTGCCAGGAATGTAAAGAAGTGTTCCCAAGCGAGGGTTATTTGCATGGGCATACTCAATGTAATTGCGGGGGAATGCTTCGTCCTTCAGTAGTTCTGTTTGGAGAAATGCTGCCGGAGCAGGCATTAGATTTTGCGGCAGATGAATCAGACAAGGCAGAACTATTTATTGTACTGGGATCATCCTTGACTGTGACCCCGGCAAATCAGTTTCCGCTGATAGCGAAACAAAACGGAGCAAAACTGGTGATAATTAATATGGAACCCACTGATTTTGACTTTTATGCAGATGAAGTAATCCATGACCGCAAAATTGGTGACGTACTCGAAGAACTAGATGGCCTTTTAACAGCGGGAGAATGAGTATCTTATAATAAGTCTCGTACTATGATTTTTTGAGCAAGTCCCCTATAATAGACAGTGAACATGATTACTACCGCTTCAAGCGATATGATATATAAGGAGTGTTCAGCATGTTATCAAACATCGGAATTCCAGGCTTAATTCTCATCCTCGTTCTGGCTCTTATTATTTTTGGGCCTAAAAAACTTCCCGAAATAGGGAGAGCATTCGGGGAAACTTTAAAGGAATTTAAGAAATCTACTCGTGATCTCACTAAAGATGATGACGATGATAAAAGAAAATAGCCTACCGGTTTAGAACCGGCTTTGCAGACGATTGGTCTCAAAGCCGGTTTTTCTTTTTTATGGCTTCCAAACGGTGTGAATGGGTATATAAAACAAGGAAAAGAAAAAACAGTTGACTGACATGTATATACAAGATAAAATGAAAGCGTAAACAGATCATGTATATACAAGTTGCTTTGGTTTATATTTATCAAAATTGAGGACCATAAATAAGCACCTTATAACTGTTTTTTTCTTTTATTTGAAAACGGTAACAGGAGGAGAGCGAAGAATGGCTACAAATAAAGAGTCAGCAGAGCAAATCGTAGAAGCTATCGGGGGCAAAGATAATATCGCTGCGGCCACTCATTGTGTAACACGGCTGCGTTTTGCCTTAAAAGATGAAGGCAAAGTCAATAAAGAAAAACTTGAAAATATTGATATAGTGAAAGGGTCCTTCTTCACCAATGGACAATTCCAGGTTGTAATCGGACAAGGCCTCGTTGATAAAGTATATAAAGAAATGACAGAGGCTACCGGAATTGGCGAATCGTCAAAGGAAGAGACCAAAAGTGCTGCTGCCGAAAACTTAAATCCCTTGCAGCGCGGCATTAAAACACTTGCCGATATTTTTATTCCTATCCTGCCAGCTATCGTAACAGCTGGTTTGCTGATGGGAATCAACAACATTATGACTGCGCCAGGTATTTTCTTTGATGAAAAGTCGTTTGTTGAAGTTTATACAAACTGGGCTGATCTGGCTGCGATCATTAACCTGATTGCCAATACTGCTTTCGTATTCCTACCCGGTTTGATTGGATGGAGTGCTGTTAACAGGTTTGGCGGAAGTCCGCTTCTGGGTATTGTGCTTGGTTTGATGCTCGTGCACCCGGATCTTTTAAATGCATGGGGCTATGGTGCTGCAGAGGAAGTTCCAAAGTGGAATTTATTTGGTTTTGAAATTGAGAAAGTAGGTTACCAGGGTCAGGTATTGCCGGTATTATTTGCTTCATATGTGTTGGCTAAGATAGAAGTATTCCTGAGAAAAAGAATTCCTGATGCTTTTCAGCTTCTGACTGTTGCACCGATTGCATTATTAGTAACAGGATTTCTTTCTTTTATTGCCATTGGACCAATTACTTTTACAATCGGCAGCTGGATTACAAATGGTGTTGTCGGAATCTTTGATGCTGTTCCGGCACTTGGAGGATTAATTTATGGGGGGTTATATGCACCGCTTGTAATCACTGGCATGCATCATACTTTCCTTGCTGTTGATTTGCAGTTAATCGGCAGCATTGGCGGCACGTTTTTATGGCCTATGGTTGCATTGTCTAATATTGCACAGGGTTCCGCAGCTTTTGCCATGATGCTGCTTAGCAGAGGAAATGAAAAGCTGAAAGGTCTTGCGCTTACATCTTCAATATCAGCATGGCTGGGCGTTACCGAGCCGGCTATGTTTGGGGTAAATCTTCGCTTTAAGTATCCGTTCTTTGCAGCGATTATTGGGTCGGCGATTGCTGGCATATTCATCACTATTAATGGAGTTAAGGCACCGTCAATAGGTGTAGGCGGATTGCCGGCGTTCTTCTCCATCTTTGCGGAAAATTGGATTCCTTTCTTTATTGGAATGGGAATTGCACTCATAGTTCCGTTTCTATTAACTTTAGCTTTCTCAAAATTTAAAAAAGCCGAATAAACTTGAAGATGCCATGGGGTTCTATGATTCCATGGTATCACCATTTTTAGGCTTTCTCGAAATTTTATTATACCGGAGGTCGCATTATGAAGAAGCATTGGTGGAAAGAAAGTGTAGTTTACCAAATCTACCCTCGGAGCTTCATGGACAGCAATGGAGATGGAATAGGAGATTTGCAGGGAATTATCTCAAGACTGGATTATTTGAAAGAGCTCGGAATTGATGTGGTCTGGCTATCACCGGTTTATAAATCGCCAAATGATGATAATGGCTACGATATCAGTGATTATCAGGATATTATGGAAGAGTTTGGCACCATGAAGGATTGGGAACTGCTTCTTGACGAGCTGCATAAAAGAGGCATTAAACTCATAATGGATCTGGTGGTAAACCATAGTTCAGATGAACATATCTGGTTTTCAGAAGCAAGGAAATCGAAGGATAATCCATATAGGGATTACTATATATGGCGTGAAGGAAAAGATGGAAAAGAGCCGAATAACTGGGGCAGTAATTTCGGCGGATCTGCCTGGGAGCTTGATGAAAGTACAGGAGAATATTATTTGCATCTGTTCTCAAAAAAACAGCCTGATCTAAACTGGGAGAATCAAAAATTAAGAGAAGAAATATACGACATGATGACCTGGTGGCTTGAGAAAGGGATTGATGGGTTCAGAATGGATGTAGTCAACTTTATTTCCAAAGTGGAGGGACTCCCTGATGATGAACCAAAGCCCGGGAAGAAGTATGCTTCTGGCAGCAAGTATTATCGAAATGGCCCAAAAATTCATGAATACTTGCAGGAGATGAATGAAAAGGCCTTATCGAAGTATGATGTTATGACTGTCGGCGAAATGCCTGGTGTTAATCCTGAGTGGGCAAGGCAGTATACAGGAGAATCACGCAATGAATTAAATATGGTTTTCCAGTTTGAACATGTTAGCCTGGATAACGGGCCAAACGGCAAATGGGACCTTAAACCCCTCAATCTGTTTGACTTAAAAACAAATCTGACCAAATGGCAAAATGAGCTGGATGAAATTGGCTGGAACAGTCTTTACTTTAATAATCATGACCAGCCACGCTCTGTTTCAAGATTAGGGAATGATGAAGAGTTTTGGGAGAAGTCGGCAAAGATGCTGGCAACATTGCTGCATATGATGAAAGGAACTCCTTATATTTATCAGGGCGAAGAAATTGGAATGACCAATGTCCGCTACTCAAGCATAGATGAATACAGAGATATAGAAACACTTAATTTTTATAATGAAGCTCTTGATGATGGCTGGACCGAGGAAAAGGCATTAGAAGCTATCTATGCAAAAGGGCGTGATAATGCGCGGACACCAATGCAATGGGATTCTTCTGAGCACGGAGGATTTACGGAAGGAACACCATGGATAAAAGTAAACCCTAACTATAAAGAGATTAATGTCGAAAAGGCCATGAAAAACCCTGACTCTGTTTTTCAGTATTATAAAAAGCTTATTGAACTCAGGAAGAAAAATGAGGTTATTGTTTACGGAAAGTATAACCTTATACTAGATGATCATCCCGAAGTCTATGCCTATACAAGAACACTTGGCAATCAGATACTCCTTGTTATGTGCAACTTCTATGTTGAAAACACTGAAGCAGTACTTCCTGCAGACATCCAGGATAAAAAATTCGAACAACTGATTGGAAATTATAAAGATGTACAAATCAGCAGAACAATCAAGCTTCGTCCTTATGAAGCTCAAGTGCTTCTATTTAACTGCTGATAAAAGATAAGTTGATGAGCAGCATGGTTCACTCATGTTGTTAAATGTAATCCGGGGTGGCAGGTAAGGGACAGGACAGCTGAGCCTCCTCAGGCTAAGCCGAGGAGGCTCACATTACTTCCCGCGGGTTGGCTGCAAATCAACGGGCATAATTCAAAACAAAAAACAGCAAGCTTTGAAAAAAATTTCAAAAAAAATAAAACAGGGTGATTCTAAATGAAACAACCGTGGTGGAAAAAAGCAGTAGTCTATCAAATTTATCCGAAAAGCTTTAACGACACGACAGGAAATGGAGTTGGAGACATTCCTGGAATCATTGCCAAACTGGATTACTTAAAAGAATTAGGTGTGGATGTTGTCTGGCTGACACCGATCTATAAATCTCCACAGCGTGATAACGGGTATGACATCAGCGATTATTTCAGCATCCATGAAGAATATGGAACAATGGCAGACTTTGATAAGCTTCTTGAAGAAGCCCATAATCGTGACATAAAAATCATTATGGATATTGTTGTTAACCATACTTCCACTGAACATGAATGGTTCCAGGAAGCAAAAAAAGCAAAAAACAATCCATACCGGGATTTTTATATCTGGAAAGATCCTAAGGAGGATGGAAGCGAGCCGACAAACTGGGAATCCAAATTCGGCGGAAATGCATGGCAATATGATGAAGCAACTGGCCAATACTATCTTCACCTTTTTGATGTTACACAGGCAGATCTCAATTGGGAAAATGAAGACCTGCGCCGTAAAGTGTATGACATGATGGAATTTTGGTTTAAAAAAGGTGTAGATGGATTTAGACTTGATGTAATCAATCTAATTTCTAAAGATCAGGATTTTCCTGATGATGACGGTTCAGTCCCTCCGGGTGATGGCAGGAAGTTCTATACTGACGGCCCCCGTGTTCACGAATTCATGCACGAAATGAATGAAAAAGTATTCTCAAAGTACGGCAGTATGACGGTCGGGGAAATGTCATCCACTACAATTGATCATTGTATAAAATATTCAAACCCCGAGCGGGAAGAATTAAGCATGACGTTCAATTTCCATCATTTAAAAGTGGACTACCCCAATGGGGAGAAATGGGCACTCGCAGAATTTGATTTTAAGGCCTTAAAGCAGATATTATCGAAATGGCAAACAGAAATGCACAAGGGCGGAGGCTGGAATGCCTTGTTTTGGTGCAATCATGACCAGCCTCGGATTGTATCAAGATATGGTGATGACAAAGAATATCATCGGGAATCTGCAAAAATGCTGGCGACAGCCATTCATATGATGCAGGGGACTCCATATATTTACCAGGGTGAAGAGTTTGGCATGACGAACCCGGGCTTTGAGAGCATTGAGGACTACAGAGATGTGGAATCACTGAACGTTTATTCTATCCTTAAGGAAAAGGGAATGGATGAGGAAGAAATTATTAATATTCTCAAAAGCAAATCGCGCGATAACTCCCGGACGCCGGTTCAGTGGGATAGCTCTGAAAATGCCGGCTTCACCGATGGAACGCCTTGGATTCATGTTGCTTCCAATTACAGGGAAATCAACGCCGAAAAAGCCTTGAAGGACGAGAATTCTGTATTTTATCATTATAAAAAGCTGATTCAGCTTCGCAAGCAGTACGATATTATCACCTATGGCGACTATGAACTGATTTCAGAAGATCATCCTGATGTATTTGCTTATGTTCGAAATGGTGATAATGAAAAGCTGTTGGTCGTAAATAATTTTTATGGGAAAGAAACATCATTTCCCCTTCCTGAACATATTCACGCAAATGAATTTAAAGGAGAAATCTTACTGACCAACTACAAGCAGTCACCTTCAGCTGCTGAGACCATCCAGTTAAGGCCATACGAATCCGTTATCTATTACTTAAAGAAATAAAAGAAATCCTCCCGCTGAAGGGAGGATTTTTCATTTTCTTAGTTTTTTTAAAACAGCATTCCAGCTATTGAGGCACTTAACAAAGATGCTAAAGCGCCTGCAGCGACTGCCTTTAAGCCAAGACGTGCAATGTCCTGCCTGCGGTTTGGGGCTAAACCGCCAAGCCCTCCCAGAAGGATGCCTAATGAAGAGATATTGGCAAATCCGCAAAGGGCGAAGCTAATGATCGCCACTGTTTTATCAGATAAGGTTGGGATATCCGGCGCAAAAGCAGAATAAGCAACAAATTCATTCAAAATCAGCTTCTGGCCAATATAATTTCCTGCCTGTACGGCTTCCGACCATGGAACTCCTATAGCGAACGCGAGAGGTGAGAAAACATATCCAAGAATGATTTCGAGCGTTAAGCCTTCTAATCCAAATAATCCTCCAACCCATCCAAGTAGTCCGTTAATCAAAGCAACCAATGCAATAAAGGCCAGCAGCATGGCTCCGATATTTAAAGCGAGCTCCAATCCGACACTAGCTCCTTTTGCAGCAGCATCAATGACGTTAGCAGAATCGCTATCCACTTCCATATCAAATTCTTTAGGCTCTTCTTTTTCTTCGGTTTCAGGAATCATTACTTTGGCAAGGATCAGCCCAGCCGGTGCAGCCATGAAGCTTGCGGCCAGAAGATATTCGAGAGGCACTCCCAATAAGGAATAGCCAATCAAAACAGATCCTGCCACAGAAGCCAGGCCTCCAGTCATGACCGCAAATAACTCTGATTTTGTCATATTGGCGATATATGGGCGGACCACAAGTGGTGCCTCCGTTTGACCCACGAATATATTGGCTGCTGCCGACATCGATTCAGCTTTTCTGGTTCCGAGAAGCTTTGCAAGCCCCCCGCCGAGAATTTTAATAAAAAACTGCATAATCCTTAAGTAATAAAGGACAGAAATCAGTGATGAAAAAAAGATTACAACAGGCAAAACCTGAAGTGCGAAAACGAAAGTAATGCCCGATTCATCTGTAAACAAGCCGCCAAATAGAAAATTTATCCCCTGATTGGCGTAATTGATTATATCGTTTACCTTCATTGTGAGCCATTCTAATGCCTTTCTGCCGCCTTCCCACTTGAGAACGAGAAAGGCGAAAATCAGCTGAATGGCAAGACCTCCCGCTACTGTTCTTAAACTTATTGCCCTTCTATTGCTTGAAAGCAGGAAAGCAATTCCTAAAACAACAATAATACCGAAAATCCCCCAAATAAAGTTCATGTTAACACCTCTTCACTATGTAGTAGTTTCCCCCGGCCAAATCAGCGGGGAAAGTTCTGGCCAGTAATCCTATTCCCTTATGAAACTGCTTGTAAAGCTCAATACTTGTATTATGTGCAAAAGGAATAAATTCATGAAACCAGTATGCATGAAGAAAATAATGGGAATAAACGGAAAAAGATGAGCGCTGAGCTCATCTTTTAGCATTTTTTTCAATATATTCGAATAAAAATGACTGGCCGTTCCTGTAAAAACGGGGATCGTAGAGTCCGAGCCTTTCATCATCATCAACAAGTACAACAAATGGGGACCATTCATAAAGGGTTTTAGCTTCAGGAGCTTGTGAAAACAACTTGTCCAAATCAGCAGTTTCTTTCGATTTAAGCACATACCGGGTTTTCTTTTCGGTAAAAAGAGCATCTTTAAATATGGTCACTTCGTCATCTTTTTTTGTAATAACAGAGTAAGTCCATGGTATAAATTCTGCCGATAGAGCAACCTGCTCATAGTGAACATCATACTGCTTATAAATCAGGTATCCCTGTGTGCTTTGGATTACCACGTGCAGCAGCATAAAAGCCCATGCCATTTTAAAATAATAGGGTGATTTTGATTTATTCCTCTTTGTAAAGAAAAAGGCCGCTCCTATTATAATCCAAAACACTAAATCAACAATTGGAATCGTTCCAAAAGTTACCCTCATAGATGAAAATGGCTCTAAATAACCCGTTCCCCATGCATTGAATAAATCACTTGTATTATGTATGAAAACGGCAAGCCATCCCAGCAGAAAAAGCTTCTTATCCTTGACTCTGAAAAGCAGATAAGACAGCAGCAGAAACAGTATAGCCCACAGTGGAGTCAGGAAAACGGAATGGGTAATCCCTCTGTGCCACATTTGATAAAGTCCTTCTGTATCCCATAAGCGCGAAATGACATCAATATCCGGAATTTGGCTTGCCCCAACAGTGGTAAGCAAATACGCTCTTCTAGAGTTTTTATCCATCTTCCGCTTATCAACTGCACCATAAAGACTCAAGCCGAATAGAGTATGAGTAATTGTGTCCATGTTTTCACCTCTTTTTTACATTTAGTTTCCCTATTATAAGCCTCAAAAAGAGTAATAAAAAGAAATATGCAATCTTAAATGCGTTGCAAACTTTACATGAGAGAGATAAAATTGAAGGTATTGCAATAATTAAGTGACACATTGATTGCTAGATCAACAAATTTTCATATAAGTAAGTGAGGAACGACTATGTCCAAAAATTTTAAAGAAGAAGTTTTATCCCGCCGAACGTTTGCGATCATTTCCCACCCGGATGCCGGTAAAACCACGCTGACCGAAAAGCTCCTATTATTCGGGGGTGCCATTCGTGATGCAGGAACAGTTAAAGGGAAGAAGACAGGCAAATATGCGACTAGCGACTGGATGGAAATTGAAAAGCAGCGTGGTATCTCTGTTACCTCCAGTGTGATGCAGTTTGAATATGAGGGTGCACGCGTTAATATTCTTGATACGCCTGGTCACCAGGATTTCAGTGAAGATACGTACCGCACACTGACTGCCGTTGACAGTGCTGTTATGATCATCGACTCAGCAAAAGGTATTGAGGAGCAGACACTCAAATTATTCAAAGTCTGCCGAATGAGAGGAATTCCGATTTTTACTTTTATGAATAAGCTTGACCGCCAGGGGAAAGCACCTCTTGAGCTCCTAGCTGAATTAGAAGAAGTTATGGGAATTGAATCTTACCCAATGAACTGGCCAATTGGAATGGGGAAAGAATTCCTTGGAATCTATGACAGGTTTAATAATCGAATCGAGCAGTTCAGAGTAGAGGACGATGAGCGCTTTCTTCCCTTAAATCAGGACGGAGAAATAGAGGGAAGCCATTCGATTAAGGATACTGGGCTATATGATCAGACGCTTGAAGAGATTATGCTCTTAAATGAAGCAGGCAATGAGTTTTCAAGAGAGAAAATCGCAAATGGAGAACTGACCCCAGTGTTTTTCGGGAGTGCACTGACAAACTTTGGTGTACAGACTTTTCTTGAGTCTTATTTGCAATTTGCACCTCCGCCGCAGCCGAGAAATTCGACTGCAGGGGAAATTGATCCGCTATCAGAGGAATTTTCCGGATTTATATTTAAAATTCAGGCAAATATGAATCCTGCACATCGCGACCGGATAGCATTCTTAAGAATTTGTTCCGGCCAATTTGAGCGGGGCATGGCCGTGAATATTCCAAGAATCGGGAAGTCCATTAAGCTTGCGCAGTCCACTCAATTCATGGCTGATGACCGGAGTACAGTTGATTCGGCAGTAAGCGGGGATATCATCGGGATTTATGATCCGGGAACATACCAAATAGGCGATACATTAACAGTTGGCAAAAATAATTTTCAATATGAGCGTCTTCCTCAGTTTACACCTGAACTCTTTGTTAAAGTAACAGCTAAAAATGTCATGAAGCAAAAACATTTTCATAAGGGCATTCAGCAGCTGGTTCAGGAAGGAGCCATCCAGCTATTTAAGACTGTCAAAATGGAAGAATATCTCCTGGGTGCAGTGGGCCAGCTTCAGTTTGAAGTTTTTGAGCACCGAATGAAAAATGAATATAACACAGAAGTCTATATGGAAAGACAAGGCTCTAAGATTGCACGCTGGGTAGAAGGCGATGAGGTCAACGAAAACCTTTCCAGCGGAAGAAGTCTCCTGGTTAAAGACCGTTATGGCAAAAACGTTTTCTTATTTGAAAATGACTTTGCACTAAGATGGTTCCAGGAAAAAAATCCGGATGTAAATCTATATAACCCGATGGATTCGGAATAAAAATGGCGGCCCTTTAAGGGCCGTTTTAGCTATACATATATTCCTTACTCAATCCTATTGACATATTTATTAATAGATAATATAGTATTAACACATGCACTTTAACGCTAAAAAGCGTTTAAGTTTAAAAGCAGAAAGTGTAATCTCAACTGAAGAACTTGTCCGCAGCAAAAGTAGAGTAATTGCCGGCAGCAAACAGAAACTGGATGGCTGATGAAAATCCAGGCAGCAATGGTCGAAATACAACTGCAACCAAAATGGACAATATATTTTTAAGTGGGTAAGCAGCAATTGCTTATCAATTAGGGTGGTACCGCGGAGCTCCTTCGTCCCTATAGGCGAGAGGGCTCTTTTTGTTTGTATTAAATTACAGGCAACTTTAGGAGGAAAACGTTATGCATCAAGATAAGGCAGTATTAAATATAAAGCCCTTGGAGGCACTTATTGTCACTTTCATAATTTTAGGCGGAATCAGCTATTCAATTATTTTTGCCGGGGCAGTTCCCCATATTCCTGTTGTTTTCGCGATAATGGGATTAATAGCCTACGGTTTATTAAGAAAAGTATCTATAGCAGAGCTGGAAAAGGGGCTTATTGAAGGTGCTCAGTCCGGATTAGGAGCAATTTTTATCTTCTTTTTAATCGGGATGCTGATAAGCAGCTGGATGGCGAGCGGCACGATTCCTACATTTATCTACATGGCTCTGGAAGCTGTCAATGGAAAGTTCTTTTATGCCATTGTATTTATGGTAACATCTGTGATCGGAATGAGCATAGGAAGCTCACTTACAACAGCTGCAACATTGGGAGTGGCCTTTATGGGAGTCAGTTCCGCATTGGGCCTCTCGGATGCAATTACGGCTGGTGCAGTTATTTCAGGTGCATTTTTTGGTGATAAAATGTCGCCCCTATCCGACACAACCAACCTGGCATCATCGACAGTTAAGGTGGATTTATTTGAGCATATCAAGACGATGGCCTGGACAACCATTCCTTCGTTTATCATTTCACTGGCAATCTTTGCTTTTCTATCACCATCGGAAGCAGCGTCTGATTTCTCAAAGATTGCCCAATTGAAAAAAGTTTTACTGGATGAGGGATTAGTACATTGGTACTCCCTAATTCCCTTTGTGATTTTGGCTATATTGGCCCTGAAAAAAGTATCAGCTTTTATTACGCTGTCTGCTGGCATTATATCCGCATTAATTTTAGCTGTTATCGTCCAAAGCAGCTTTGGCATTGAAAAAGTTATGACATTGCTGTTTTCGGGATATGCTTCGACAAGCGGTTCAGAGGAAGTTGACGCCCTTTTATCAAGAGGCGGCATGGAAAGCATGATGTTTTCTATTTCTCTGGTTTTGCTCGCGCTTTCTATGGGCGGTTTATTCTTTAAGCTTGGCATACTTCCAGCTCTGCTTGAAGGAATCAAACGGTTTTTGAATCGGGTGTCAACTCTAGTAGCGGCAGCAGCAGGAACAGCAGTCGGAATTAATTTCCTGCTAGGCGAGCAGTACCTTTCAATTCTTTTAACAGGAAATACCTTCAGGGAGCCCTTTGAAAAAGCCGGGCTTCATCCAAAGAATCTTTCCAGAATTCTTGAAGATGCAGGCACTGTTGTAAATCCATTAGTTCCTTGGAGTGTCTGCGGAGTATTTTTATCAGGAGTATTAGGTGTAGAAACAACAGCTTACCTTCCATTTGCCTTATTCTGTCTGCTCAGTCCTGTAATCACCTTAATCTATGGATTTACTGGCTTTAAGATTGAAAAATTACAAAGAAAAGCAGCTGATTAGGCTGCTCAGGCTGTCGAGAAACTCTCGGCAGCTTTTTTTATCATTAACCTCATCAATTCACCGCGGTAATTTATTATGATGAAGCGTTTTTTTTCTGGAGATAGAAATTCTGCAAATTGATTACTCATACAGCACACTGATTGCTTGCATCGCTGTACCTGCTTTAATATAGTTAGAATGTGTTATTCTACCAAATGCATAGGTCAGTTATCCATACAGTCATTGAAAGGAGCAGAAAAGTGTGCGAATAAGCGATTTTTCAATCAAAAGGCCAATTTTTACATTGGTTACCATGTTCTTAGTGCTTATTTTAGGGGTTGTCTCCCTCTTAAATATTCCATTAAAACTCATTCCAGACCTTAACCCTCCTGTAGGAGTTGTAGTAACTTCCTACCCTGGAGCAAGTCCCGATGAAGTGGTGGAAAAAGTAACTAAGCCGCTTGAGGAAAATCTGGCAACATTGCCGGGGATTAAAACATTGACCTCTACCTCGCAGGAAAGCGCAAACTTCATTTTAATGCAATTTTCATGGACTACAAATATTGATGAAATACAAAGTGAAGTAATTCAAAGACTGGATCAGACACAGCTTCCTGATGAAGCTGATAAACCGCGATTTATGAAATTTGATCCTGCCCAGTTTCCGATAATTCAATTATCCCTTAGTGGAGAAGAGGAACCTGAAGCATTAAGAAAGCTTGCAGACGAACTGAATCTCGAGCTGGCTAAAATTGAGGGAGTAGCAAGTGTTAACCTCTCCGGAACGGCCATTAAGGAAGTAAGAGTGGAGCTTGACCAGGATAAACTGAGGGACTTCAAATTAAGCCAGGCGGATGTAGTGGATGTAATTGAATCCAATAATATTTCCATGCCGGGTGATCCGGTTTTGACTGAGGGAAAAGAGCTGACAACCAGAATTATCAGTTCCATTGATTCTCTTGACACTCTGAAAAAGCTAACAGTAACAGTTGACCCCGCATCAGGAAATAAAGTAAGCCTTGACGACATCTCGGAGGTTCAGCTGACCAGCCAGGATGATCGCACTATTACACGCACAAACCAGGCTCCATCTGTCCTGCTTAGTGTTCTGCAGCAGTCAGATGCTAATACAGCAGAGGTTTCAGATCAATTTATAAAACAATTGGATACTCTTCTTGAAAAGGAACAGTTTAAAAATATTGAATCAGAAATACTTTTTGACCAGGGAGATTACATAAATCTTGCAATAGGGAATATCTCCAATTCATTGATTCTCGGCGGTATTTTTGCCATGATTGTCCTGTTTTTCTTCTTGAAAAATGTTAAAAGTCCGCTCATCATTGGCATCTCTATTCCTTATTCAGTTATTTTTACATTTGTTTTAATGTATTTTTCCGATTTCACCTTAAACATTATGACTCTCGGAGGATTGGCACTTGGAATAGGAATGCTTGTGGATAATTCCATTGTTGTTATAGAGAATATTTACCGCCATTTATCAATGGGAAAAGATCCTAAAACGGCTGCAAGTGAAGGGGCAAAAGAAGTAGGAGGTGCAATTACTGCCTCCACACTTACGACAGTTGCAGTATTCCTTCCCGTAGTATTTATAACTGGCATCATTGGTGAATTGTTTAAGGAGTTTGCTCTGACCATTTCCTTTAGCTTATTTGCATCTCTGGCTGTTGCCCTGACAGTTGTCCCGATGCTTGCGGGCAGGCTGCTGAAGGCTCCAAAAACCAACATGGAAGCAAGAAGGCAGGAAACAGGCTCAATGCGTTCACTTGAAAAATCAATTAAGTGGGCTTTGCGGAATCGTGCAGCGGTCATAGCTATTACCATGCTGTTGCTGGCAGCGGGGAGCTATGGAATGACCACGGTAGGCACACAATTTCTCCCAAATGCAGATGAAGGCTTCTTTACGGTAAGAGTTGAGCTTGAGAACGGTACTGCACTTTCAGAAACAGAAAAGGTTATCTCGGCTTTAGAGGAAGAATTAAAGAATGAAGAGGATATTGATACATTTGTCAGCCTCATCGGAACTACACAGGAAGGATCCTTTCGTGGTTCGAAAAATGCCAATATCGCAGAAGTGTATATCAAGATGAAGGAGCTGGACAAGAGGGAAAGGTCTACGTTTGAATTTGCAGATGATGTAAAAAAAGATCTGGAAAGTGCTGCATCAAAGGTAAATACAACTGCAGAACTCTCGTTTAATACCCAATCAACAGCAGGTACATCGCCTAATACACTGGCCTTCAGTGTGAGGGATACAGATCCAAACCGTTTAAAGGAAAATGTAGATAAAATTTATAATGCACTGAAAAACCTTGATGATGTAACCGAATTGTCGACTGATCTTATGGATACCATTGAAGAGATTCAAATTACTGTGGATCGTGATAAGGCTCTTGAGCAGGGGCTGGCTCCAGCCCAAGTGGCAATGGCAGTAAATGATGTTACCCGGGGCAATCGTGCTACACAAATGATAGATGAAGAATCCAATATATACGGCGTTTTTGTAGAGTACGATCGGGAAGTCACACAGGATATAGAGAATTTGAAGAAATTGCTTATTAAAAAGCCTGATGGCAATTACGCTGCTCTAAGTGATGTAACCAATATAGAGCGGGGAGAAGGACCGGTAAATATACAGCGCATTAATCAGCAGGATGCTGTCCAATTTACATTAAAGTACAAGTCTTCTACAAACATGGGTGCCATATCAAAAGAAGTGGATAAAGAAATTGCTGATCTGGACTTGCCGGACGAAACAGAGGTTGTTTTCAGCGGTGACCGGGAATTACTGGAATCATCAATTGATGATCTGATTCTCGCATTTGTACTGGCAATCGTATTTATCTATCTTGTCATGGCAGCTCAATTTGAATCGCTGAAGTATCCGTTAGTTATCATGGTTACTGTGCCGCTCATGGTGATAGGGGTGGCAATTGCTCTTACTATAACCCAAACACCGATCAGTTTAACAGCCATAATCGGGATAATTGTGCTTGCAGGAATTGTCGTTAATAATGCAATAGTTATTGTTGATTATATTAACCAAAAGAAAGAACAGGGTCTTAAAAGCTATGATGCCATAATTATTTCAGTTAAGGACCGTGCAAGGCCAATATTTATGACAGCCTTAACTACTATACTTGGACTGGTGCCTCTGGCTCTTGGTATTGGTGAAGGAACAGAAATTAACCAGCCGATGGGAATTACGCTGATTGGCGGGCTGATTAGCAGTACGTTTTTGACGCTATTTGTGATACCTGTTGTATATAGCTTTTTTGACAGGGATACACGGCGTTTAAATAAAATGTATGCCACACCGGATGGCCACTTAGTGCCTGCTTACCTGCTAGAAGAAAGAGTGGACAGAAACTGGAATAACGATAATGATGATGACAATAATCAGCTTCAATCCTCAGATGCTAAATCATACAGCAGAGAGGATCTGGCAGCTATTCTGGAGGACTTATTAAAAATTGTAAAAAGAGATGGCGAAGAAAAGAACACAGAAAAACGGAATGATAATTCCTAAAACCTTATGAAGGCTCCTTCCGATGAAGGAGTCCTTTTTCACTCCTATGAATGTGTATTAGGAAAAAAGCTGGAAAATTAATTGATAATTGGCCAATATTCGGAGCACAATAAAGTTATCGACTTGTAGCTGGTGGTAATGAAATGAAAAAACTCAGTAAACTAGAAGCAGTTTTTTGGAGTATTGCATTGCCAGGTTTTAGCCAATTATTGGTGGGGCAGCTGTGGAAGGGGACATTGTTTGTTGTCCTTGAATTTATCATTAATGTATACAGCCATTTTAATTCGGCTATCATGTTTAGTTTCATGGGAGAAATTGATAAAGCTGTTCATGTCCTTAATTATCAGTGGCTCATGTTTTATCCTTGTCTTTATATGTTTGCAATGTGGGATGCATACCGCAGTGCAATGCCGGAAAAGGAAGAATTATCATTCCTTCCTTTTGTATTCAGTGCCTATTTTGTCACTGTAGGACTTATGTACTCAACTAGGCTGAAATTGTTTGGGGTTTTTTTTGGTCCGGTCTTTCTTCCCATGCTCTTTGTTATTCCTGGTGTTGCAACTGGCCTGTTGGTCAGGTGGCTGATCCTAAAATTAAGAAAGCGGGCTGTTAGTACTTAAGTTAATTTAATGAAAAAGCTTTGACACACTGGTGCTTTAGTGATGTTAAGGCTTTTTTTTATATTTTCCTCCATTACCCCCACAAACCTGCTTCATGAATCCGTACAGTTGTAATGAACAAGCGGCCGCTATAACTTAAATCATGAGGTGAAATCTTATAGAGAATTAAAGCTTTTACAATACTTTTACAATAGCCCCTATCCATAATACGAATGGACACCGTATGATATAATGTTTTTTGAAAAGAGGTGGGGCTATTGCTGGGTTTATTGTTTATGCCGAAAAAGCGAAAAAAATCGCTCGAAGAAACGGTAGAGTTAATACAGCAGGGAAATGCAGCATTAAATAATGAGCTAATAGAATCATACAAGCCATTTATTGCAAAAACCGTATCATCAGTCTGCAAAAGGTATATTCATGAATCTGATGATGAATTTAGCATAGGCCTCATAGCTTTTAATGAAGCCATTCAAAAGTACAGTCCAGATAAGGGCAGTTCACTCATCAGTTTTTCTGAAGTTCTGATTAAAAGGCGCGTTATTGATTATATTCGTAAACAATCCAAATTTCAGAATCTCAGTTTTAATGGAGTTTCTAATCCTGAAGATGATGATACGGCCGGTTCGGCAATAGAAGACGAATTGTCCATTGAAGACTACAGAAAAAAAACAGATGAACAACTGAGGAAAGAAGAAATTATCCAGTTTACGCAAATTCTTCAGGAATTCGGCCTGACATTCAGTGATCTGATCGAACAGTCCCCCAAACATGCGGATGCACGAAAAAATGCCATGACAGTTGCTAAAATTCTGGTTGAAAATGAAGAACTTAAAAGTATTCTTTTGGATAAAAAAAAGCTGCCGATTAAGCAGCTGGAGGGTTATGTATCTTTAAGCAGAAAAACAATAGAGAGAAATAGAAAATATATAATTGCCATATCATTGATATTAACTGGCGATTATGTCTTTTTAAAGGATTATATCAAAGGGGTGTTAGAAACGTGAAAACAGGTATAATCATGGAAATTAACGAACGTTTTTTAACACTATTAACCCCGGAAGGAGAATTTCTGCGTGCCCGAAAACAAAATCGTGCTTACGCAATAGGCCAGGAAATTGTATTCTTCCCAATAGAACTGAAAAACGGAATGTTGTCGCGTCTATTACCTATCCTTAGTTTATCAAGAGGAAAAGGAATAATGGCAGCAGTATTTGCGATCATGCTCGCAATTGTGTCTTTTCTGCCCTTATTACAAAAGGACGAAGTTTACGCTTATATGTCAATAGACGTTAATCCAAGCATTGAATTAGGGGTCAATCAGGAATATCAGGTAGTGAAACTTGTTCCTTACAATGAAGAAGGAAAACGGATTATACAGAATATAAAGGACTGGAAAAAGAACAGTATTCATGAAGTAGCTGACAAAATTCTTCTCCAGATAAAGGAGCAGGGCTATTTTAAGGAAAACAAGGAAGTAGTCATTGCTGCCGTTTATACAGATCAGAATAATAAAGCGGATGAGCGTATTCAGAAAGAGTTAGCAGATATAAAACTAGCTGCACAAAAAGAGCAGCTTGAAGTAACTTTATTGGAAGCAAGCAAAGAGGAAAGAGACGAAGCTATTGATAAAGGACTGTCGCCTGGTTTATATAAAGAAAATAAAATAAAGGCTGACGGTGTCAATAAGAAAATATCTGAGCCGGTGAATCAAAATAAACAGGCTGATAAACCGTCAAATTCTCCAAAAAAGTCTGCTAAAACACAACAAAGCCAAATAAAAAAAGAAGAGCTTAGTGTAGAGAAAGAGAAGGAAAAAAAGCCAGCTGTTCCAGGGCAGAGTAAGAAATCCGAAAATCAGCACAATAACAAAGTTAAGAAAAACAGCGGAAAAAACAGCCAAATGAACGAAAATGGCAGTCACAATCAAAATAAGCATGAGTATAGACAAAATAATATAGATAAGAAACATCAGAAAGATTTTAGGGGGAAAGCTCAAAATAATCAAAATCAATTTCGCCGCACGGCGCCGGATAATGAAAAAAGGGGTAAACCTGACAGAAATCATAAAGATGATAAAAAACAGTGGAATAAAAGTGGCGGAAACGGTCCTGAGGGAAAGCATCAAGAAAGGGACCAACGAAATAACCACGGCGGAAATAAACAAGGGAAACACCAGGAGAGAGGAAAACGATAAAAGAAAAGCAAAGTCCGGAGCATGCTCCGGACCTTTTCCATTTATATGAAGTTGTTATTGATTATTATGCCCGGACATTTGAGCCTGAGCTTGCTGGACAAGACGTTTAGTAATTTCTCCTCCAACAGACCCATTAGCCCGGGATACCGTATCAGAGCCTAATTGAACACCAAATTCCTGGGCAATTTCATATTTAACCTGGTCCATGTATTGTTCAATACCAGGAACTAAAAGTTTATTGCTGCTTCTTGCCATTGTATTCAACTCCTTTTAATTGGTCTTACAGAGTTACTATCCCTCTGTATTTCTAGTATGAATTAAAAAGGGGGTTTCATAAGTGGTAAAATTTCGGCATATGCAGCAGGTTTATTTTTCACTGGCAGCCTCTAACAGGATGTCTGCGATATGCACTGCTTTAATCTTATGCTGCAACCTTTCACGCTCGATCCCCAGCTTCATCTGAAGAAGACAGCCTGGATTAGAGGTTACAATCATTGCAGCATTTGCAGATTTGGCCTGAATCATTTTATGATCAAGTATTTGCATAGACATTTCAGATTCAACAATATTATAAATACCGGCAGAACCGCAGCATCTGTCTGCATCCTTCATTTCTCTGAATTCAACGCCCTCGATTGAATTCAGAAGGGTACGGGGTGCTATGGCGGTTTTCATGACATTGCGCAAATGGCATGAATCCTGATAGGTTACGATCTGTCCAGGCAGCTTAAGATAAACTTTTTTATGAAATTCAAGTTCATAAAGAATTTGGCTTATATCTTTAAGTTTTTCCGAAAA
Source organism: Cytobacillus sp. GQ23 (assembly GCF_059758675.1). Classification (NCBI taxonomy): domain Bacteria; kingdom Bacillati; phylum Bacillota; class Bacilli; order Caryophanales; family Bacillaceae; genus Cytobacillus; species Cytobacillus sp. GQ23. The sequence continues at coordinate 2,081 of NZ_JCAXER010000014.1, read as the reverse complement.
CTTTACTGCTCTTTCATGCCATTCCCTGTCATCTTTAAGGAGGTGCCCGTAGTCAATAAGGAATGCCCCGCATCCGCCTGCATTTGTGATGATATAATCTGCTTCCAGTTTTTCAAAGGCTTCTATGTTCCTCTTAGCCAGATCTTTAGCTGTCTCTTTTTCGCCGCTATGACCGTGAAGAGCACCGCAGCAAGCTTGATTTCCAGGAATATGAATTTCACATCCGGCAAGCTGGAGAAGTTTTATTGTTGCATTATTTGTTTCCATGAACATCGTATCCATTAAGCACCCTGTAAAAAAGGCTACTTTCTTTACCGGCTTATCTGCTGAGAGATAGGATGGCCTGTTTTTCATTTCTTTTAATTTCGGTACTTGAGGAAGTACCTTTTCCATCGCGCTGAGATTTTCAGGAAGCCAATTCAGAATCCCAGATTTTCTGGCGGCTGCCTGCAGGCCTGAGCGCTGATAGAAACCAACAAGCCCAGCAGCTGCCCTCATTCTGTTCTGATGGGGGAAAAGGCCTTCAAAGACCAAATTGCGAACTGCTCTGACCGGCAGGGAGTGTTTCTTATTCTGATTAATGATATCCCTCGCATCTTCAAGTAAGTGTCCATACTTAACCCCAGAAGGACATACAGGCTCACATGCACGGCAGCCAAGACAAAGATCGAGTGATCTCTCTACATCTTCGTCCGGTTCAATCAAACCGTCAGCAACAGCTTTCATTAGCGCAATCCGCCCCCTTGGGGAGTGAGATTCTTTATAGCCGGATTCGACATAAGTGGGGCATGATGGGAGGCAGAAACCACAGCGCATGCAATTCAATAGCTCGTCTTCATCCATTCGCTTCGCAAATTCATCCTGAATAACTTTCTGCTCTTTTAATGTTGTCATCGTGTAACCACCACACGTTTCCTGTTGTCCTTGGCAAAAATTTTGCCTGGATTTAAAATATTATTAGGGTCTAAACTTGTTTTTACCGCTTTCATGGCATTAATTCCTGCCTGGCCAAGTTTCAGTTCAAGATAAGGCGCTTTCATGACCCCCACTCCATGTTCGCCTGTAATTGTTCCTCCCAGTTCTATCGCTTTAATAAAAATCTCTTCGAAGGCTTTTTCAACACGTTCCATTTCATTTTTATCCCTTGCATCTGCAGGGCATGTTGGATGCAGGTTGCCATCTCCGGCATGGCCAAAAGTACAGATTGAAAGATCGTACTTCTCGGAAATTTCATTGATGGCTTTTACCATATTGGCAATTTCAGATCTTGGCACTGTAGCATCTTCAAGAATGGTTGTCGGCTTTAGGCGAGCAAGAGCCGATAAGGCGGCACGTCTTGCAGTTCTTAAAGCTTCGGCTTCCTGTTCGGATTTTGCAAGCTGCACTGAAACAGCACCTTGCTCCTGACAGATTTCCGCCATTTTTTGCATATCCTTAACAACAACGTCAACCGGCCCATCCTGTTCGATAAGAAGAACAGCTTTAACATCGGTTGGCAATCCGATTTGAGCGAAGTCCTCTACTGCTTTTAGTGTAGGCTGATCTAAAAATTCCAGAGTGGCAGGAATGATTTTGCCCGCGATAATCTTTGAGACGGATTTTGCAGCTTGTTCCAGATCCTGAAAGAGAGCAAGCATTGTTTTTTTTGCTTCAGGAAGCGGGATTAATTTTAATGTGGCTTCTGTAATAATCCCTAAAGTTCCTTCAGACCCTACAAGCAGCCTGGTAAAATCATATCCTGCCACGTCTTTTGCAAGCTTGCCACCCGTTCTGATAATGTCTCCGTTTGCAAGTACAGCTTCCAGCCCCATCACATAGTCCCTTGTAACGCCATATTTCAATCCTCGGAGTCCGCCTGAATTTTCATTGATGTTTCCGCCGATTGTGCTTATTTTCATTGAACTTGGATCGGGAGGATAAAAAAGTCCTTTTGCTTCAACATGATTAATCATATCAAGTGTGATGACACCAGGCTGTACCGTAACTGTAAGGTTTTCCTGATCGATTTCAATAATTTTATTCATATGCTTAAACAGAAGTACAATTCCTCCTTCTGTAGGGCAGGTGCCTGCACATAAATT